>CAUSWS010000147.1:0-4163 GCA_963535265.1 uncultured Campylobacter sp.
TTTTTATCTGGCTTTGGCTCTCTTCGCCGCTTACATAGAGCGTTTTTTTGCCGTCCTTTGCTAAATTTGAGCCGATTTTTAGAAGCAGGGTTGATTTGCCGATGCCTGGGCTACCGCCTATAAGCACAAGCGAACCCTCCACGACACCTCCACCAAGAACAAGGTCTAGCTCGCTATCTTTGGTGCTAAATCTCGTGAAATTTTGAATTTCAACTTCGTCTATGCTTATGGCTTTGCTAGGTGTGCTGCTGCTTTTTGCTATCTCTTTGCTTATCTTTATCTCTTGTTGGCTAAGCTCGACAAAGCTATCCCAAGCCCCACATTGTGGGCATTTGCCTAGCCACTTTGCCTGTTGATTACCGCAAGCTTGACACTCAAAAACTGGCTTTGCTTTTGCCATAATATATCCTTTTTAAAATTTTAACTACTATCACTCCAAAGGTCGCTCCGATCATGTCTGCTACGATGTCAAGCAGGCTAAAGCTCCTGTTTGGTAAAAATGCCTGAACGAGCTCTATTTGCACGCCAAAGGCTAAAATTAGGGCTAAATTATTTCAAATTTTAAGCTCATAGCCAAGGTAGAGCAGTATATAAAGGACGAAAAAGGCTAAAAAATGGGTTGCTTTGTCCCACGAATTTTCGATGATCGCAGGACTTTTTGGAGTAAAAGCAAGAAAATCAATCGCCAAAAGTGCAGCGAAAAAGCAAATTTTACTAAGAAATTTTACCCTACTCAAAAATGGCGTCCATCAGCTCGTCTAAAAACTCGTCTGGGTTAAATTTGATGATATCGTCCATGCTTTCGCCAACGCCTATATAAAATATAGGTAGCTCAAGCTCCCTTGCCACGCCAAATAGCGCTCCGCCCTTTGCGGTGCCATCAAGCTTTGTGATGATGACGCCATCAAGCGAGACGATCTCGTTAAATGCTTTTGCCTGTGCGACGCCAGCGTTGCCCTGCGTGCCATCAAGGATGAGAATTTTGCGGTGTGGCGCCTTTTCGTAGGCCTTTTTACTGATACGAACGATCTTATCAAGCTCGTTGGCTAAATTTGTCTGGTTTTGAAGCCTGCCAGCCGTGTCCAAGATGACGCGGTCGATCCCTTTTGCAAGGGCCGAGCTGATAGTGTCGTAGGCCACAGCTGAAGGGTCGTGACCTTGCTGGGTGGCGACTATTGGCGCATTTAGCCTGATTGACCACTGGCGCAGCTGCTCGATCGCCCCAGCTCTAAATGTATCGCAAGCGCCCAAAATGACGCTTTTGCCATTATTTTTATACAAATTTGCTAGCTTTGCGATGGTTGTCGTCTTGCCAGCGCCATTTACGCCAAGGATGAGATCGACAAATGGCTTATCAGGCTCGATCACGCGCTCATTTTCGTAGATAAAATAGCTACTCATAACGCGTCTAAGATCGGCTCTGCTCACTTCATCTTGTGGCGGCAAATAGTATAAAATTTCCTCCACGATCTCGTAGGCTACGTCAGCTTCTAGTAAAATTTCCTCCAAGCCCTCTTTGTCGATTTTTTTTGACTTCTTCGCCGAGCTTATAGCTCCAAATGTCTTTTCAAAGCCTCTTTTTAAAAACTCAAGCATTATTTTATGGCCCTATTTATGTCAGTTTCAAGCATCTCTTCAGGCACAAGACCGATGTAGCCTTGAGCGTAGTCGCCATTTGCTTTAAAGAGCGCAGATGCTGGGAGTCCTTTGATGCCGCCCATCGCCTTTTCAAATAAGAAATTTCCCTCGCCAACTGCGATGTCGTATTTGATCTTATACTTTTGTGCAAATTCTTTGACTTCGTCCTCGCTCTTGTCTTCAAGCAAGACAGCAACGATGTTTAGCTCATTTTTAAATTTCTCACTTAGGTTGTTTAAAGATGGTATCTCAGCCTTGCATGGTGGGCACCAAGTAGCGAAAAATACGTAAAGTGTCGCTTTTTTGCCATCTTTTACGTCAAAGCCGTTGCTTCTTTTTGTGATCTGCATAGTTGTGCCGTTAAGCAGTTTTAGGCTTATCTCTTTTATTTCGTCGCTTTGTGCACTCTCATTCATTTTTGGAGTGAGCGTATCTTTGCTTAAATTTTCATCTTTGCTGGCATTTTCTTCTATATTTTTACTTTGAACAGCTGGCTCGCTAGTGTTTTGCTCGCTCTTTTTACTAGAGTCGTCGCCGCATCCGAAAAATGCAAAAAGACAAAGTGATGTTATAATTGCGCGTTTTAGTGTCATAAATTTCCTTTTGAAAAATGTTTCAGGATTATACAAGAAAGAGCATAAAATGAGCGTTAATTTAGAAAAAAACGAATTTAGAAAAAATGCAAGAGCAAATTTGATAAAGCTTACTAAATTTAGGGCAAAATGCACACATAACAAGGCAGCAAAAACGCTTTTAAATTTGATAAATTACACAAATTCTAAAAAGGTGCTTTTTTACTTGCCGCTTAACTACGAAGTAGATGTGCTTAAAATAAGACGAAATTTATCACATAAATATGAAATTTTTGCCCCTTTTATGGTAGGTCTTAGCTTAGAGATGGTAAGATTGCGACTGCCATTTATAACTTATAAATTTAATGTCAGGCAGCCATCTGGCAAAAAAATGAATAATGTTAAACTCGATATGGCGGTAGTTCCAGCGATTGGGGTTGATGGAGCTATGGCAAGGATAGGGCACGGAAAAGGATTTTACGATAGATTTTTTGACACTTTGCCCATTAAGCCAAAACTGATAGTTTTCTTAGAGGTAAAAGACTTTTACACCAAAGATGTGCTCTCGCAGGCGCACGATGCGGTGGGAGACTTTTATATAACCCCAAGCAAAAATTATATAAAAAGAGGAATAAATGATAGAGGTTTTAATAGGCTTAGGAGCCGGTGTGGTGGGCGTTGGAGCAGGGTATCTCTACGCCAAAAAGATAAATGATGCAAACTACAACATATTTTTAGAGCAGGCAAAAGCAAAGGCAAAAGCCATCGAGTATGAAGCTGAGCTAACGCTTAAAAACTCTAAAATTTCAGTGCAAGAGGCTGAATTTGAGGCTAAAAAAAGATACGATGACAAGACTACAAAGCTTCAAAAAGAGTATGCAAGCAAATTTGATGAGCTAACCAAAAAAGAGAAAATTTTGCTAAATGAGCAAGAGCTTTTAAATGAGAGCAAAGAGCTTTTTGAAAAAGATAAGCAAGATGCGAAGGTCACTTACGAAGAGGGTTTAAATTTAAAAGCGACTTATCAAAACAAAGTAGAAGAGGCGATAAGGGTGCTTGAGCACGCTGCTGGCTTAACGGAGGAAGAAGCAAAAGAGGTTGTGCTTAAAAAGGTCGAAGAGAAGTCACGTGCCGACATCGCTCACATCGTTAGAAAGTACGAAGAAGAGGCAAAAAGAGAGGCTAAAAAGAGGGTTAATTATATCTTGGCGCAGGCTACGTCAAGATTTGCTGGAGAATTTGCGGCTGAGCGACTGATAAATGTCGTAAATATCAAAAACGATGAGCTAAAAGGTAGGATCATCGGCAAAGAGGGACGTAACATCAAAACCCTTGAAATGGTGCTTGGCGTTGATATCATCATCGACGATACCCCACATGCGATCATCTTAAGCAGCTTTAACCTTTACAGACGTGCGATCGCAACAAGAGTGATCGAGCTTTTGGTGGAGGACGGCAGAATTCAGCCTGCGAGGATAGAGGACTTGCACAAAAAAGTGACTGAAGAATTTGAGCAAAGCATACAAGAAGAGGGTGAGAACATCGTCATGGACCTTGGTTTAAATAAAATTCATCCAGAGATAGTAAAACTAATAGGCAAGCTTAAATTTAGAGCAAGCTACGGTCAAAACGCCCTTGCTCACAGCCTTGAAGTAGCTCACCTTGCTGGCATCATCGCGGCTGAGTGCGGCGGAGATGAGAAGCTAGCAAAAAGAGCTGGTATACTTCACGACATCGGCAAGGCGCTAACTCACGAGTACGAGGGCAGCCACGTTGATCTTGGAGCTGAAATTTGCAAACGCTACAAAGAACATCCAGTTGTTATCAACGCTATCTATGCTCACCACGGCCACGAAGAGGCTACAAGTATAGAAAGTGCTGCTGTTTGCGCGGCTGATGCACTAAGTGCAGCTCGTCCAGGAGCAAGACGTGAGGTGCTTGAGAGCTTCCTAA
>CAUSWS010000148.1:0-4137 GCA_963535265.1 uncultured Campylobacter sp.
TAACTGCATCTACTACATGTCAGTGCTCATGAACCCCATCAGCACGCAAGCTCTTTTTGGTTACCGCATGATATTTACGCTGCCTATCGTATTTGGGGCCATTTTTTTACTAAAACAGCAAAGAAATTTCAAATTTATGCTCTTAAAGATAAGAGTTAAGCCAAAAATTTTACTCATTTTATTTGTCACTTCGCTTTTAAGCTCATTTCAGATGTGGCTCTATCTTTGGGCGCCAAGCAACGGCTCAGCGCTAAAAGTCTCTATCGGCTACCTCATCATGCCAATAGTCATGGCTCTTTTTGGACGGATTTTTTTCAAAGAACACCTCTCAAAAACAAAGCTAGCATCGATATTTTTTGCAGCTCTTGGCGTCTTTAGCACAGCAGTCATTAGTGGCGGCATCTCGTGGGAGAGTGCTGGAGTTTTTTGCCTTTATCCAGTCTATTTTGCCATTAGAAAGTACTACAACCTTGCAAATTTCTCAAGTTTTGTTATCGAGATAATTTTTATGTTTTTATTCTCATTTTATTTTGCGATCACAGCCGATATGGACTACGTAATGAGCCAAAATCCAAACATCTACTACCTGCTCATCTTGCTTGGTGCTATCAGCGGTACAGCCCTCATCGCTCAGATCCTCTCAAGCACGCTCGTGCCGATAAACGTGCTTGGTTTGCTTACATATTTTGAGCCTATAATGATGCTTTTTGTCTCATTTGCCATCGGCGAAAAACTGGAGAAAAGCTCATACTTTTTGATGGTCTGCCTAGCTATCTCTGTCACGCTTTTGATGATAGATAGTATAAATTCTATAAAAAGTAGCAAAAATGCCAAGACTAAATGAGAGCCAAAAAGGCGTTATTTTCGCGCTTAGCGCCTTTTTTATGTGGGGGTTTTTGGCGGTTTATTTCAACCTATTTAGCAAAGATGTCGATGCTTATGAAATTTTAGCCCACAGGATCATCTGGTCATTTTTCTTGATGGCGGCAGTGCTTTGCCTTAGAGGCAAAATGGGCGAAATTTTTGCACTTCTTAAGGATATTCGCTCGCTAAAAGCTCTATTTTTAAGCGGTATTTTTATTACCATAAACTGGGGCGTTTATGTCTATGCGGTTGGTAGCGGCAAAATTTTAGACACAAGTTTGGGCTATTTTATAAATCCCTTGATAAGCATGCTTCTTGGCGTCATCATCTTTAAAGAGCGCCTGAGCAAAGCTGGTGCCATAGCCGTTTGCATCGTCATTGCAGCTGTCTGCGTGCAAATTTATGCAAAAGGCGGTCTGCCACTTGTCTCTATCATCTTGCCACTTTCATTTGGATTTTATGCGATGGTTAGAAAGATGGCGAAGATTAGCGCATTTAATGGGCTTTTTATCGAAACATTTTTTATGTTTCCATTTGCACTTGGCTACGTTTTATGGCTGGTTTTTCACTCGCAAAGCCACTTTGGACCAAACAAAGACTCACTTTTAATGATCGCTTCAAGCATCGTCACCATCGTGCCGCTTGTCGCTTTTAACGCAGCTACGACAAGGATAAATTTAACGACGATCGGATACTTGCAATACATCTCACCAACCATCGCGATCCTTTGCGCGGTCTTCATTTATGGCGAAATTTTAGATGGCTACAAAGTCATCTCATTTTGTATGATCTGGCTGGCTTTAGCGATAATTAGCGTAGATAAATTTAGAAAAAGGAGTAAAAATGAATAGCGTTACGATCTATTTGCTGCTTGCATTTTTTGCAGCGCTTATTTTATATTTTCAGATACAAAAACTAACCAAAAAGCTTGACGATGAAGGGGCGGTACCTGCCTATCAAAAGGCTGCGCAAGAGGTTTTGCAAAATTTAAGCAACGCTGAGAAATACCCTAAATTTTGCAATGTCATACAAAAAAAGATAAATACTCTAAGACAAGACATACTCTTTGAAGATGCGCTAAATGAGGCTAGTGACAAGGATAAAGCCCTTGATCAGCTCGAGCAGACAAGAGATAAGCTAGAGGCGCTTTTGAAACAAGAAAATGCAAACTGGGAGAGCGAACTTGTTGAAATTTTAGATGAGATCGATGGCTTTGTAAAGGTAAATTTCAAAAACGGTGAAAATAGAGCCGAAGAGCTAAGGGACGAGCTAAAAAAAGAATTTGATGGGTTGTGAAAGTGGCTCAGGCATTTTAGGCAAGTTCTAAATTTTACATCTAGAATATTGATTTTTACTCAAATTTACATTTACTAATTGAGTAAATTTAAACTCATTAGAGCCAAATTTAAAGCTTCGCTTTTAGAGCCATTATCCTCTTATATGATGCGTCTATCCGCTCTTTGCTGATCTTTTTCTCATTTACAGCATCGATTATGATCTGAGTGATCAGATCGGCCGTTCTTTGGTTATTTATCTTAAACTCACTAAATAGCAAGATATCACCACCTGCATTTATAAATTTCACCACTTTTTGTGCTAAAGCTTCATCTCCAACGCCTTTCATCAGCATATCATCGCTGATAACCACACCATTAAATTTAAGCTCATTGCGAAGCAGATCGGTTATTATTTTTTTAGAAAGTGTGGCTGGATTGTCCTCGTCGATGCCCTTTACAAAAAGGTGCCCGACCATGATGATCTGCGCTCTACCTGTGCTTATGGCGTCTTTGTATGGCAGTAGCGCATCTTTGCTTAGCGTGACCTCGCTCTTATTTTTATGCGAGTCCTCTTTTGAGCTACCGTGCCCTGGAAAGTGCTTAAGTGTCGTTAGGATGCCCTGCTCTTTAAATGCGTCCATAAATGCATCAGCATAGATCACCACCTTGCTTGCATACTCGCTAAACGCCCTTTGCTTAGCGGCGATGATCGGCGAGTTTTCATCGTGCAGATCGACCACTGGGGCGAAATTTAAATTTATGCCACACTCTTTTAAATTTATAGCCATTTTTGAGTAGAGATCATATGCACTTTTGATATCAAGTGTGCTTGCGACCTCGTATGCGCTAGGATATGGGCCATCAAAGCTCTTGTCCTTCATGCGGCTTACGTTGCCGCCCTCTTCGTCGATAGCGATGAAAATTTTATGGCTTTTCTCTTTGATCGCCTTTATGCTATCTTTTAGCTGGGCTTTACTAGTTACATTTCTGCCAAGTAGCATCACACCGCCAAATCTCTCATACCCAGCGTCGCTTAGCATCGCGCGAAACGCAGCATCTTTTGTGCTAGCGCCGTTAAAGCCAACCATTATCATCTGCGAGACCTTAGCCCTTAGGCTCACCTCTGCGCCGTTTAACCCCAAAGCAAAAATAGCCACAAAAAGTATAAATTTAAAAGCTCTCATCTTCTTCCCAAAAGCGATTTTACGCTCTCAAAAACATCTTTGCCATTTAGCATGTTTTCAACCTCACTGGCTATGGGCACATATATGCCCTTTTCTTTAGCGATCTTGCTAATAGCCCTTGCAGTATCGACGCCCTCTGCCACCTCGCCAAGCTCATTTAAAATTTTCTCTAGCCTCTCGTGCCTTGCGATGCCTAGACCTACGCGGTAGTTGCGTGAAAGTATCGACGAAGCGGTTAAAAAAAGATCCCCTGCACCGCTTAGCCCCATAAATGTCTCATCTTTTGCGCCAAAAAATTTACCAAATCTAGCCATCTCGACAAGCCCACGTGAAATGAGACTCGCCCTTGCGTTGTTGCCAAGACCAAGTCCGTCGCAGATACCACCAGCTATGGCGATCACGTTTTTATAGGCTCCGCACACCTCAGCGCCGATCACATCATCAGAAGTGTAGGCTTTCATATAGCTTGGGAAAAATGAGGCAAATTTTAAAGCTAAATTTTGATTTTTAGAATTTACTACCAAGGCGCAAGGCAGTTTTTGCATGATCTCTTTTGCAAAGGTCGGTCCTGAGAGAAAGGCCAAATTTTCTCTATCAACAAAGTCTTCGTAAATTTCATTTAGAAATTTGAGATTTGCCGTGTCTATGCCCTTGCTGGCGACTAAGATCTTTTGATCTTTGTTTTTGTAGTTTTGCTTTAGCCATAAATTTGTAGCTTGCGTTGGGATCGTGCAGACTAGGTACTCGCACTCCAAAGCCTCTTCTAAGCTTACAAAATTTGGCATCTCTCTTGGCGTTCTTGAGCTGATGAC
>CAUSWS010000149.1:0-4079 GCA_963535265.1 uncultured Campylobacter sp.
GTCTGCCTTCGCTTATCTTATATACAAACTCGGCCTCCACGCCAGCTTCGCTTAAAATTTTATGCGTACCACCAGTTGCTACGATGCTAAAACCAAGCGCTATTAGTTCTCTTGCAAGATCAGGTGCGTAAGATTTATCAGCGTCAGCTAGCGTTAAAAATACCATGCCCTTGCTTGGCAAAGTGTTGCTAGCAGCGATCTGGCTCTTTGCAAACGAGCTTGCAAAATCGTGGCTGATGCCCATGACCTCGCCCGTGCTCTTCATCTCAGGGCCAAGGATAAGATCTGCGCCACTTAGCTTATTAAACGGTAGCACGCACTCTTTTACGCAAACATGCGAGCTTACGCGAGGTTTTAAGATGTCGCCATCTTCATAAACGACCTTGTAATCATCATAAAATTTAAGCGCCTCACGCAAATTTCCCTGCCACATAACTCTTGTAGCTACCTTTGCCATAGGCACGCCAGTAGCCTTGCTCACAAACGGCACGGTCCTACTTGCGCGAGGATTTACCTCGATCATATAAAGCTCATTTTCATAGATGGCAAACTGGATATTCATAAGGCCAACAACGCCTAAATTTAGTGCGATATCTCTGGTTTGTTTCTCCACTTTTTTTATCATTTCTGCGCTTAAACTCATCGGTGGCAATATGCAAGCCGAGTCGCCAGAGTGAATTCCAGCCTCCTCGATGTGCTCCATTATAGCACCTATATATACCTCTTTGCCGTCACATATCGCATCCACGTCGAGCTCTTTTGCATCTTGTAGAAATTTATCAAGTAGCACTGGCGAGTGGTTGCTAACCTTTACCGCCTCACTCATATACTCTTTTAGCTCACTTTCGTTATGCACCCTTCTCATCGCCCTGCCGCCAAGGACGTAGCTTGGGCGAACGAGCACTGGATAGCCGATAGTAGCGGCCTTTTGCAAGGCTTCTTCTAGGCTAGTGGCGGTGTCGTTTTTAGGCTGAAGGACGCCTATTTTATTTATAAATTCGCTAAATTTCTTTCTATCTTCGGCCACGTCGATCACTCTTGCGGTTGTTCCGATGATCTTAGCGCCGATCACGCTTAGGCGCTTTGCAAATTTAAGCGGAGTTTGGCCGCCAAAATGCACGATTACGCCGTCTGGCTTTTCACGCTCGATGACAGCCCTCACGTGCTCAAAATCGATCGGCTCAAAATACAAAATATCGCTCGTGTCGTAGTCGGTTGAGACGGTTTCTGGGTTGCAGTTATACATTATCGTTTTTATGCCAAGGTCTCTTAGGGCGTAGCTTGCATGCACGCAGCAGTAGTCAAACTCTATGCCCTGACCGATCCTGTTTGGACCGCCGCCTATTATCATCACCTTTTTAGCATCTTTTGCCAGCTCTTTTTTAGGAAATTTGGTGATATTTGTAGATGAGTAGAGATACGGCGTTAGCGCCTTAAATTCGCCCGCACAAGTATCTACTTCGTTGTATTCAAGCTCGATGCCAAGCTTCTCTCTCGCAAAATAGATATCATTTTGGCTAAGCTCAAGATCGTCTTTTTCATTTATAAGCACAGCTATCATCTTGTCTGAAAAGCCCATGCTTTTGGCCTCTCTAAGCAACTCTTCGTTGTTTAAGATATCCATGTCGATCTTATCTTCAAATTTAACTATCTCATAAATTTGCTCTAAAAACCAAGGATCGATCTTACTAAACTCATGCACCTCAGCCACGCTAAAGCCATCTCTAAAAGCTTGTGCTAGATATAAAATTCTCCTCTCATTTGCGTTTCTGATGCCGTAAATCAAAGCGTTTTTCTCTAAATTTATTCTATCAAATCCGCAAAGATCACGCTCTAGGCTGCAAAGCGCCTTTTGGATACTCTCTTTAAATGTCCTACCTATCGCCATAACCTCGCCAACTGACTTCATCGCAGTGCCTAGATATGGGTTTGACCCTGGAAATTTCTCAAATGTAAAGCGTGGAATTTTTGTCACGATGTAGTCGATAACTGGCTCAAAGCTAGCAGGCGTGCCTGTGATGTCATTTTTGATCTCATCTAGGCTAAAACCAACTGCAAGCAGTGTCGCAACCTTTGCGATCGGATAACCAGTGGCCTTACTAGCAAGCGCTGAGCTACGGCTCACACGTGGGTTCATCTCTATAACGATCATGCGGCCCGTTTTTGGGTCTATGGCAAACTGCACGTTGCTGCCGCCAGTATCAACGCCGATCTCACGAAGTATGGCAAAGCTAGCGTCACGCATAGCCTGATACTCTTTATCTGTGAGTGTTAGTGCTGGTGCGACCGTGATGCTATCGCCTGTGTGAACGCCCATTGGGTCGAAATTCTCGATCGAGCAGACGATGATGCAGTTGTCGTTGCGGTCACGGATAACCTCCATCTCGTACTCTTTCCAACCAAGCAAGCTCTCTTCTATCAAAATTTCATGTATCGGGCTTGCGTCAAGGCCGGTGTTTGCTAGCTCTTTAAACTCATCCATATTATAAGCCACGCCGCTACCTGCGCCACCAAGTGTGTAGCTAGCTCTTATGATGAGCGGAAAGCCTATCTCATTTGCCGCATTTAGCGCGTCGTCCATGTTGTAGGCATATCTGCTCTCAGGCAGATCCATGCCGATCTTTTGCATGGTCGCTTTAAAAATTTGTCTATCTTCGCCTTTTTTTATCGCTTCTGGGTTTGCACCAAGAAATTTTACATCCTTTAAAAGGCCACTCTCAAAGACCTCCATCGCAGCATTTAGCGCCACTTGACCGCCCATCGTTGGCAAAATGGCGTCAATATTTTCTTTTTCGATGATCTTTAAAATGCTATCTTTTGTGATCGGTTCTATATACGTTGCGTCGGCGAAATTTGGGTCAGTCATGATGGTGGCTGGGTTTGAGTTGATGAGCACTACGCGGTATCCAAGCTCTTTTAGCGTCTTGGCCGCTTGCGTGCCTGAGTAGTCAAATTCGCAGGCTTGACCGATGACGATAGGGCCTGAGCCGATTAGTAAAATGGTATTTATATCTGTTCTTTTTGGCATCATTTTTCCTTTGTTACAACGTATAGGTAGTTTGGTATGTTTAGCTTCGCATAGGGCTCAACTATCACGCTTTGATAGGAGCTCTCTTTTAAAATTTTACTCACGCGCCCTACTGGCACCCCACTAAAAAATATCCCGTCAAGCCCGCTCGTAAAGACCTCGTCGCCCTCTTTTGGGCTGAGCCATTGTGGGATAAATTTCACCATTATTTGACCTTGGTTTCCATGCGCGACGCCTGGAATTTTCTCGTTTCCTATATAGACTGCAAATATACTTTTTGGGTCATTTTGCAAGTATGCTAGTGGCTTACCGTCTTTTGAAATGACGATGCCAGCGCTGCTTCCTTGATAGATGAGCCCGTAAATTTTATTTGGGTCGTATCCTTCAAACTCGCTTATCCAAATTTTATTATAATCCCCGATATGCACGTAACTAAGCCCTTTTACTAGCTTTACAGCTGGGGCGTAGGCAGTTGAGTTTTTATCTTTTAAAATTTGATTTAGCTCGTTTGCAAAAGTAGATAGAAGCGTGGCTGAACGCTCTAGCTCTTTGTTTTGCGCTCTTAGTTTTTCTATCTCGCTAGCCTGCCTAAAATATTCATTTATATAATCTTTCACGCTTTTAGCAAAATTGTCGTATGAATTTATAGCGTAGTTGCTAAATTTGATAGAGATGTTGCTTAAAATTTCGCCCTTAAACATCGAGGCGCCAGCAAGCAACGCTATAAAAACAAAAAGAACAATCTTACTCTTCATTTGTTAGCTGTTGTAAAAGTCCGATCTCTTGAAGTGCCTTGCCTGTGCCTCTAGCAACAGCAAGAAGCGGCTCATCAGCTACAAATACTGGAAGCTTAACGATATCAGACAAGAACTTATCAAGCCCTCTAATGAGCGCTCCACCGCCAGTTAGCACGATACCAGTCTCGACGATATCGCCAGCAAGATCAGGCGGCATCATCTCAAGCACGGTTTTTAGCGCATCTGCGATCTCTTTTAGTGGCTCTCTCATCGCCTCTCTCACATCCTCGCTTGTTAGCTCTACTCTGCTTAAA
>CAUSWS010000150.1:0-4075 GCA_963535265.1 uncultured Campylobacter sp.
ATTGTATTCGCCAGCACCTGCTTCAAGGGCTGAAATTTTAAGCACAAATGCCTTGTTTTCAAGTGGCTTAAGGTTAGCTTTTTCTTGCGTTTTGATGTTTAAATTTTTGCTTGTTACGATGTTTATAGTAAGGTTTTTGTCCGTATTTGTCGTATTTATGAGCCTTAAGTTTGCGCTTAATTCATCGCCTTTTAAAAGATAAACTAAAGCGCTTGGCTTAATGATCACATCATCTTTTACTTTTATCTCGCTATTTACGGCGTTCATTGCAGTTGCGTCATTTGCCACAGCATCTACTCTAATGGCGCCGTTAAAGCCATTTGGTGTTTTAAATTCGTATGAAATTTCGCCTTTGTCGTCTGCTTGAAGGCTAACTAAATTTGCAAAAGTTTTTACATTTTTGCTGTCCACTGGGCTAGCATGCTTTGCCATCTTGGCCTCCATGGCCATCGCCGCCATGTCACCGCCAAAGCTTAGCGTTTTGCCCTCGACCTTGTAGTTTGTCAGTCTGTTGTAAATGTCGTAGTCAAATACCCCATCAGGTAAAATTTTGTCAAAAAACTTAAGCGGATCAGCTGGCTTTTGCGATGTGATATCAAGCACGCCAACGTCGGTGATAAATAAATTTACATAAGCTTTTGGCTTTGTTTTTAGTGAAATTTTGATATTTTCCTCGCTCTTTGCTGCTTTTGGGGCATCAAGTGTGAGCTCGATCTTTCTTGAAGACTTATCGCCGTTTGCATAGACCTTGCCGTAGGTTCTAAACGGAGTTAGCCCAGCGTCTGTCATGCGGTAGATATTTGCGCTCACATAAAGGCCGTTAAAGTCAAAGTCGAGCTTAAATTTGACATTTGCCGAGTTGTTTTTGATTTTCACAACTTTATAGGCCTTAACGCCCGCGTCCTCAAGCGTAACAAGCGCGATGCCTTCTTTTATGGCTGAGCTTATGTCTGCGCTTAGCTCGTCGCCTTTTTTATAGACGCTTTTGTTTAGCTTTATCTGAGACTTGCTAAGCTCTTTTGTAGGGGCAAGAGTCGAGTAGTTGTAGCCGCTCACGTCCATATCAAGGCTCGTGCTTGCGCCACTTACTAAATTTGTAGCTGTGATGACATATGAGCCACTTTGCGTAAATTTATAGCTAAACTCGCCACTATTTTTATAAAAGCTATCCACATCTTCAAGTGTTTGGATCCATTTTATATAGCCGTTTGCGTCCCTTTGATACTGCCATGAGACACGTTTTATATCAAATTTCAAATTTGACTTCACTGCCTTTTGGCTTGGCATATCAACGACGACTGTTCTTATCTTTACATCTTCGTTTGGATCAGCAAATGCCGTGCTAGCAGCGATGCCAACCATATCTTTGTAAGGATAGAGCGTAAAGCTTTTTGCGTCACTTACGTTTTTGCCATCGTCATTTACGTTGAAATTTATGACACCTTTTATTATTGAAGGTGCGTTTTTGGTACTAAAACTAAGGTCTATTATCTGACTTGACTTGCCATCTTTTGAAAGAGTTAGATCATTTTCTATGCTTGGATAAGCAGCCGCTTTTAGGGTGTCATTTTTAAATTTATACTCTTTAAATTCGCTATTTTTATACTCATCATCAAAGAAGCTAACCTGCATGCTGCCAGCTAGGTCGCTAGCTGCTCCGCCAAAGAGATAGCTGCTTGTCAAATTTACCTTTACTAGCTCGTTTGAAAAGAATTTATCCGCGTCTATGGCTATGTCATTTTTTATCTTGTTTGGTACGAAGCTCTCGACGTAAAATGGCACACTTGCCATCACCTTGCTAGCGTAGATAACCTGCATGTTAAATCTACCGCTTAAATCGCTTAAAATTTCTTTTTCAAAATTTATCATGCCAACATCATTTGTATTTTGCGTGATCTGGGCGCTACTTTTGCCTTGCGGATCGATAAATTTGATCTTAACTGGCATATTTTTAAGCGGGTTAAAGTCCCTATCTCTTAGATAAATAGCACCTTTTAAGCTCTCGTTTGGTCTTATGATATTTGAGGCAAAATGCGTGTAAGCATCGATGCTCTCGCTTGGATTTTGACTGATGAGCTTTGCCTCATTTAGCGCTTCGCCATCTTTTATGATGAGGAAATTTTGCTCCTTGCCAAGTGAGACGACGATCGATGAGACCTCTTTGTAGATATCTTTTTTGTTAAATTTAAAGACGCCAACGTCATTTGTCGCGCCAACTGTGATCTCTTCGTTTCTTTTGCCATAAATTTTTACATTTGCGTTTGGCAGCATTGTGTTTTCGCCAAGGCGGTTTGCAAAGACGAAAATTTCATCCTTGCCAAGCTTTGCATTTATGGCGATGTCGCTTAGATAGACGACCTTTGAGACGCTCTTATCTTTGCCGTAGTTTAAGCTTATCTTATAAACCCCGTCTCCGGCTCCTGCAAAGTCAAGCTTGATCTTGTTTAGTGAAATTTCGTTTAGCGCACCCTCTAGCTTGTAACTTTTGCTTGCTACTTTTGAGCTAAAATTGCTTAGATCTTCGTTATTGTCGTTAAAATTTAAAAAGTATCTAAAATTTTGATCGCTTAACTTTTCAACGCTCACATTTAGCTCAGGTAAATTTGCACTTCTAATGCCAATCTCCCCAACGCTTGAGATATAAGGCTCTTCATTTGTGAAATTTGCAAATGGAGTAAAGTTGCTAGCGACCACCTCGTAGGTTTTAGCCTCTCTTACGACATTTCTATCATCCCCAAAGCCTGGCTTTATCGTGATCTCGTAGCTATTTTGTGGCTTAAACTCATCACTTGTGATATCAATGTAATAATCATACCCATCAAGCTCAGAATTTGGCGCGCCATTTTCATCGTCATTTTTATATGCCACGTCGCTTATGCTAAAGCTTTTTACGCCTTTTATCTTTATAAATTTCTTTAGATTATTATCATCACTTAGCCACTCTTTTAGATAAATTCTAAATGCTAAGATCCCATTATCAAGGCTTGCTGGATAGATTTTAGCTATCTCAAAACTTTTAGCTTCGGCATTTATATTTACGCTCTCATCGCTTGCTTGCTCACTAAATTTCACCACGCCATCGCCTGCAAGCTTAGCGCCAAATTTACTCTCAAAATTTTCTCCAAACTCAAAAACAGGCTCGCTTATATTTTTATCAAGATCAAGCTCAAAGCTGTTTTGAGAGAGTTGCAAGGCATTAAAGCTTGCACCTTTTACGGCTATTTTTTTCACAAGCTCTTCACTAACTTCGTCATTAAATTTAAGGATAAATTTGCTATCGGTGAGCTTTTCTATCTTCTCAAGCGCAAATTCTTTCGTCTCAAAGCTAGCGCTACTGCCATTTTCTAGCTTACAGCTATATTCAGCACCTGCGTGCATATCTTTTGTAAAAAGCGTAAGGCTTTGAGCGTTAAATTTCACCGTGCCACTTAGTGCTGGCTCGCACGAGATAAGCTTTTTCTCGCTTAGCGTACCTATGAGATTTTTGCTAACATCATCTTCTAGCCCAAATTCCACGCTTAAAGGCGACTTCACCTCGACATTGCCATTTAGACTTAAAGCATATAAATTTACTGCTCCTAAAAGTGCTAGAAGTAGCGCTTTTTGCTGCATTTTATCTCCTTAGTTTTATTGTTATTTCACTTTGATTTGAGTTTTGATCAAGGCACTTTAAAGTGTGCTCGCCAAGAGTTAGATCTAGCCTTTTTTCACTTGCATTTTCTATCTTAGAAAAGTTCAAATCATCCACTTTTAGGTAAATTTCATCACCTAAAAACGCGTAGCATTTTAGCATAATTTGTGTTACATTTTCATCTGTCACGATCTCTTCGCCGTCATACGGATAGGCAAAGACTGGCTTTTTGTCTTTAAAAACTTCAGCGCAAGGGCTATTTTTGACCTCGTCTTTGTCTAAAAAGCCATTTTTTATCAAAAACTCAAGCTCCTCGCCCCTTAAACTCTCGCACTTATCTTGCAGTTTAACTCCAACTATCCTATCATCAAGCGCCGTTTTTTTGCATGTTCCATAACTAAAAGCATCAAGGCAGGTTGGCACTTTTTCGATGCCCTCTGGCTC
>CAUSWS010000151.1:0-4064 GCA_963535265.1 uncultured Campylobacter sp.
CTTGATCAAGTGTTTTTTGAGCTGACTCAGCGATACTCATAACAGCCATCGCACCGCGAAGTGTCATAACACCTGCAGATTGATTTGATGTCATAGCAGCTTTGCTCATTCTTTGGAAGCCCATAGCAGCAGCTACAGTCTTATCTATTTGACCTCTAACATCTCTTAGAGAAACAGATACTTGAGCGCCACCGTTGCCGTTACCATCAGCACTAAATGCTTTAGAGAAAACGTTTGTTGCACCGCCACCTTGAACTTTAATGTCACGACCATCAAGGCGAACTAGGTTTAGTCTTCCTATAAAGCCTGATTTATCTTTAGCGCCGATAACTTTATCTATGTCACCACCTTGGAAACTCATCGCACGTCCATCACGGCTTGTTAGAACCATCCTACCTTCAGTATTTACTGAAGCCTCAACACCAGTTTGATCTTTAACAGCGTTGATAGCGTTTACTAGTGCGCCGTTGCTATCGTTTTCTTTTACTTCAAGGTCGCCGATTTTAACGCCATTGATAATAAAACTTTTAATAGATGCTGCAGCTATTGCTTTTGACATAACTCTTGTTACGTCAAATGTAGCTCTAACGCCAGTTTTATCTGCAACTTTGTTGATATTCTCAGCTATAGCACCGACACCTTTGCCAAGGCCAGTTGAGATAGTAGCAGCTGCGATCTTAACATCGTTTACACCATCGACGTTTTTAAATGTCAATGTGACTTTTTCCATCTTATCTAGAAGTTTTGAACTCTCAAAACGTGTAAGACCGATCTTGTCAGATGTAGTCGCACCAATACTTGCTTTAACAGTTTGGTTTGAATAAGCACCTATTTGGAACTCTTTATTAGAGAATGTTCCGTTTAGTAGTTGCTGACCGTTAAATGAAGTAGTGTTACCGATATTGTCAAGCTCCTCCATTAGACGAACGATATCAGCTTGCAATGCTTGGCGTGATTGAGTTGTTTGGCCGTCTTGAGCTGATTGAGTAGCTTTAGTCTTGATAGTATCAAGAATTTTTAGCTGCTCGTCCATGGCTTTGTCGGCAACTTGAATGATACCAATAGCATCATTACCATTTGCAATAGCTTGACCTAGAGCTGAAGCTTGGCTTCTTAAGCTATCTGCGATAGATAGACCTGAAGCGTCATCTGCAGCTGTTTGAATCCTAAGACCAGAACTAAGTTTGTTAAGTGACTTAGATAGGTCAACGTTGTTGCTAACTGCGTTAGCGTGTGTGTTAAGTGCGTTTACGTTTGTGTTAATACGAAAACTCATTGTAAATCCTTTTAATTTTTTTAGTTACGACTTCGTGCCGCATGAAAACTATATCGTGTAATTTTTGAAAAAGTTTATAGGTTTAAATAAAAATATTTGGCTTAGTAATTTTTAGCCTTTGTATAAGATAAATGTCTTTGTAAAAAGATTATAAATTGTTAATTTATAAAAAAGATAGAAATTTAGCTTCTATCTTTTTTAAATTTATACTTTATGATTTAGCATATAAAGGCGGATGACTTGCTCGGCGGTCATCTTTAAATTTCTAATGGCATTATCTTTTCGCATAGCTTCTTCAAGGCTCATTGGCTCATTTAGTATGCAAAAATACGCATCGATGCCGTGCTTATGGCAGTCTTTAGCGCACCTTTGCACACTTCCAGCAAGCGCGATGACTGGCTTGTGGTGCCTTTTAGCTATCTTTGCCACGCCTGTTGGGGTCTTGCCCATAGAGCTTTGAAAGTCCATACGGCCCTCGCCAGTGATGACAAGATCGGCCTTTTTTATCTCATCTTCAAGTGCGATGGTCTGCGTGATGATCTCGATACCAGGCCTAAGCTTTGCACCCAAAAATGCCACAAAAGCAAAGCCAAGTCCGCCAGCTGCTCCGGCACCCTTTTGCGTGTGAAATTTAGTACCATTCTTCTCTTTTACAAGCCCCGCAAAGTGCTTTAGCCCATCATCAAGCTGCTTTACCATACGACCATTTGCACCCTTTTGTGGAGCATAGACGTAGGCTGCACCCTTTTGGCCGTAGAGTGGATTATCCACGTCACAGGCGATTAAAAATTCGCACTCTTTTAGCTCTTTTAGTGCCTCTTCATCTGAAAAGTCGCAAATTTGAGCTAGATCTTCGCCTTTACCTTCAAGTAAAGAGCCATTTTTATCATAAAATTTAAACCCAAGAGCGCTTAGCATACCTATGCCAGCATCATTTGTAGCACTTCCGCCAATACCTATGATAAATTTCCTAGCACCCTTGCTAATGGCATCTTTTATCATCTGACCAAAGCCAAATGTGCTAGTTTTCATAGGATTGCGTTCATTAGAATTTATAAGAGTAAGGCCTGAAGCGCTTGACATCTCAAGTATGGCAAGGTCATCTTTTAGAGCATATCTAGCTAAAATTTCAGTGCCTAGTGGGTTTTTTACAATGGTATCTATAAATTTAGCATCAAGTGCATCAGCCATAGCCTCCACGCTGCCCTCACCGCCGTCAGCTACTGGCTTTACGACGACGTCACAAAAGTCTTCAAGGGCTTCTTTTATAGCAAGGCCCGCCTCAAGTGAGCTAAGCGAGCCTTTTAATGAATCTATCGCAACCAAAATTCTCATAAAAGCACCAAAGATAAAATATAAACGCTGATCATTCCAACAACGCCCATGATAAATGTCATCGCTGTTTGTGTGCGGTAACCTTGATCTGCGGTCATTTTACTAAAGTTTGTCACGACCCAGAAGTAGCTGTCATTTGCGTGAGATACGCACATCGCGCCAGATGCTATCGCCATGACACAAAGTGCGGCTGAAATTTCGCTCGTAAAGCCAAGTGTGTGCATGAGCGAGTTGTCAGCGCTAAATGCACCCATGATAGAGGCTGTCGTGATGATAGCCACAGTCGAGCTTCCTTGAGCGGTTTTTAGCACGGCTGAGATGATGAATGGAAAGAAAATTCCTATCGCTTTTATGGTTGAGGCATTTTCTTTTATGAAATTTACAAAGCCAGCTTCGGTGATGACGTTGCCCAAAACGCCGCCAGCTGCGGTGATAAAGAGTATAGGACCTGCGATCTTTAATGATTCGTTTGTTATATGGTCAAATTCTCTCATCTTTTTAGTTTCAGCTAGTAAAAATACGCAAAAGATCACGCCGATCGCAAGGGCGATGATAGGGTTACCTAAAAATAAAAATATCTTTGGCAAGAGCGCAGCTTTATCAAGCATGCCTTGTTTTGCCAAAACATCGATCACAGAGCCAACCGCCATGAAAATGATAGGCATGATGATAGGTGCGATGCTTAAAAATCCGCTAGGCAATTTGCCAAATTTATTTAAAAGCTCCTCGTAGCTAGCCGTTATCGTAGCGTCAGCCTCTTTGTCGCTGATAGTTACGCTTTTAGCGATGCTTTTTGAAAAGAAATAAACAGCTACCAAAACAGGCACCGAAACTACTGTACCCATGATGATGACAAGAAGTAAATTTCCTCCAAGTCCAAGCGTGCCAGCAGCGGCTATCGGGCCAGGAGTAGGCGGGATGAAGACGTGAGAAGCGTATAGACCGCCACTAAGTGCTACTGACATCGCAACTGGGCTTGCTGAAATTTTCTTATAAAGTGCCTCGCGGATAGAGTTTAAGACGACAAAACCGCTATCGCAAAATACTGGTATGCCAACAACCCAGCCCATTATAAGCATGGCAAGCTCAGGGCGTCTTTGTCCGACTAGCTTTACGACCATGTCAGCTAGCTTTAGCGCAGCTCCAGTTTTTTCAAGCACTGTGCCGATGATCGTTCCAAAGATGATGACGATGCCGATGCTCTTAAATGTGCCACTAAAGCCAACGCCTATCATCGCTGGGATCTTGGATAGATCGATACCTGCGACGATCGCAAGAACCAAAGATATACTCATAAGTGCCAAAAATGGATGCACCTTGAACTTTGAGATCATAAGGATCATAAGGATGATTGCTATAACAAAACAGACAATCAAAGCTATACCGCTCATGAAAACTCCTTTATTGTGAGATTTTGCTAGTGATTTTAGCAAAATTTGCTTATATTTTTTCT
>CAUSWS010000152.1:0-4005 GCA_963535265.1 uncultured Campylobacter sp.
CGCTCTTTGGTAGTCCTCTTCGCTATCGATGCCGATACTTTGGCTCTCAACCTCCAGCATCGCTATCTTTTTACCATTTTCTAGGGCGCGCAGCTGCTCGAGCTTTTCTGTGTTTTCTAGCATCGAAGGCGCAAGTGCGCAAAACTCTTTTAGGCTTTTTACGCTGTATCCATAGATGCCAAGGTGAGCCTTGTAGCTTTTGCACTCGCTTCTGTTAAATGGTATCCTTGATCTTGAAAAATAGAGCGCATAGCCCTCAAAATCAGTCACCACTTTGACTAAATTTTTATCATCAGCAAACTCATCGTCCATCTTTTTATAGCAAGAAAACATAAAGGCCTTCTCCTTGTTTTGCTCGCAAAAAGCCCTAAATTTGGTGATATTTTCAGGCTCTATAAATGGCTCATCAGCCTGAACATTTATGATGATCTCGCTCTCGTTTAGCCCTAAAATTTGCGCCGCTTCGTTTATCCTGTCAGTGCCACTTTGATGATCTTTGCTAGTTAGCACCGCTTTTATGCCGTGAGCCTTGGCGATACCAAGCACGCTTGGCTCGTCCACAGCAACCGCCACATCGTCCACGCCGCTTACCCTAAGAGCCGTCGCCACAAACATCGGCACGCCGTTTATCTCTTTTAAAATTTTATTACTAAACCTTGTTGAGGCAAGGCGGGCTGGGATGATTATCATCGCTCGATCCATTCTAGGACGCACTTTTCGATCTCGTCCTCTTTTATGATGTTTTTGTGTAAAATTTTTGCGCTAAATAGTGAATTTATTGAGCTTGGTACGCTGTCATTTAAAATTTTAGCGGTCTTTGCCAAGGCGTCTTTTTCATCTTTTGTATCTTTTATCTGGCACGCTTTTATCATGCTTGGCGTAAATTTCACCCAGTGCGCGGTCGATGTGATGACGCTTACTCGGCTAGCATCCACCATTTTAAAGCAAGTAGCCGTATGCGGATCGATCGCATAGCCGTCCTTTGCGAGCTTTGCGATGTATGCCTCGCACTCTTTATCGTCGCACCAGCTAGCCTCAAAGTCCTCTTTTAGCGCTTCAAGCTCTTGCTTGCTAAGCTTATAAAATTTATTTTTAGCAAGGCTTTGCATGAGCTCGTTGCTTCTAACGCTGCCAAATTTATCAAATAGCAAGCGCTCGACGTTTGAGCTTATCAAAATATCCATGGCTGGGCTTATCGTCTTAACCAGCTTTTTATCTCTTAGGTCGTAAACGCCGGTCGTAAAAAACTGCGTCAAGATGTTGTTTGCGTTTGAGGCGATCTTGATCTTGCCAATCTTTGCGCCCATTTTTTTAGCGTAATACGCCCCAAGTGCGTTGCCGAAATTTCCGCTTGGCACGATGATGTCAAAGCTCTCGTTTGCCTTAAGCGCCTTTTGTTTTAGCAAATTTGCGTAAGCGTAGGCGTGGTAGATGATTTGAAAGAGAATTCTTCCAAAATTTACTGAGTTTGCCGCACTTAGTTTAAGGTGCTTTTTCTTAAGCTCAGCCTTAAATTTATCATTTGCAAGCAACGTTTTTAGCGCTCTTTGAGCGTCGTCAAAGTCGCCTTTTATGCCAAAAACTTTTAAATTTTCACCCTGCATGGTCTGCATCTGAAGCTTTTGCACTTCGCTCGTGCCGCCGTCTGGATAGAGGCAAACGACCTTGATATTTTCATCATTTGCAAAGGTTTGAAGTGTCGCAGGGCCCGTATCGCCGCTAGTTGCGCACATGATAAGGTATCTTTCGCCTCTTTCCTTTGCTAGCTGGCTAAGTAGCGAGCCAAAGGGCTGAAGCGCCATATCCTTAAATGCCCTTGTGGGACCGTGGTAGAGCTCATTTACATATAGATTTTTATCTATTTTTTTAAAAATGACTGGGTGCTTTGGATCATCAAAGCTTGCATATCTCTTGAGCGCTTTTTTGAAAAATGCCTCTGGCACGTCAAATTTAAATAGCGAGATGATGTGAAGTGCGAGCTTTTCGTAGCTTAGGCTCGAGAGCTCTTGCCACTTTGCCTTTGTGATCTTTGGCAGCTTCTTTGGTGCGTAAAGTCCGCCGTGAGCGGAGCTTGGGCTAAGCATAGCTGTGCTTAAATTTACATTTTTTACCTTTTCATCTTTTACGCTTCTTGTTGGTGTTAGTCTCATTTTTTGCCTTTTTTGGTTGATTTTTTTATCCAATTTTCGTATTTTTTAAAAACATCTTTTGGTTTAAGTGCCAAAATTTCTGGGGTATCGTAGCTGTGGTGCTTTCTTATAAATTTAGCTACTTTTTTAAATTTCGCGTCCGTTTTTATGAGTAAAATTTGCTCTTTTTCATCGCAAATCTCTTCTTGCCAAAGATAAATGCTCTTTGCGCCAAAGCTACTCACGCAAGCTGCAAGTCCCTTTTTCACGAGCTTTTTGCTTAGTTTTTTTGCCTCTTTTTTCTTTGCGACTGAGGTGATTAAAATTCTCATTTTGATCAAAATTTCCTTTTAAAAAGTGGCTCATTATAACAAAATGGGCTTAAATTTGCTGCGCCAAAACCTTTTTAAACTCCTCGCTTAGCGTAACTTCAAGCGTGATAAGCGAAACTCTCAGCCCAAAGTCCTTTACCTTTACATAGTCCTTTTGTGTCATCAAAAGCGAGGTGGCAGCATAACTTTGCAAAATTTCACTTAACTCTTCTTTTGAGAAGTCGTAGTGATCAGGAAAAAATACCTGCCCCACGCACTCGCTAAAAAATGGCTCAAGGCGGGCTGGGTTTGCTATGGCGGTAACTAGTACCATGCTTTTGGTTTTATTTAAAATTTCACTCTTTCTAAAGTGAGTTTGCCCCTCACATGCGATAAAATCAGCAAATTTATAAAAGCTAAATGGATATCTATAAGCCCCGCTTGGCAGGCAAAATTTTAGCTTTGGCTCAGGGTTTGGACGCACCAAAATGTCAAATTTGGCTATATCAAATTTAGAAAATCCATCGTCAAGTAAAATATACTTCGCGCCGTGCTCTTTGGCGTAGTTTATCGCTACCTTTCTATCTTCACTAACGATGACGTTTGCGTTTTTTAGGCTTGTAGCATATATCATCGCCTCATCGCCGCTCGCTGCAACGTCAAGTAAAATTTCGCCATCACGAGCGACCACCTGCATGCCTTTGCTCTTTCTTTTATAGCCTCTTAGGATGATAAAAGCGCCCTCATAATTTTTAGCGATAGCAACGCAAAGTGGGGTCTTGCCGCTTCCTCCAAGGGTTAAGTTTCCAACGCTTATTATCTTTATGCCAAACTCTTTTTTTTTCGCGATAAATTTCTTGCAAATAATGACTAGAGCGTAGATAAGACTTAGTGGCAGAAGTAAAAATGCTAGTAAAATTTGAAAGAAATTTGGGCGAAAAAAGTAGTCATTCGCCCAAGAGTATAAGAGGATGTTAAATTTCTTAAACACGAGATTTAGAAATTTCTTTTACCGTGTTGCAGATGTATTGCACCTCTTCGTCGCTCAAACTATGATATATAGGTAGCGACAGGACTTGTTGATACGCTTTTAGGGCATTTGGGAAATCATTTACTTTAAGCGAATATTTATTTTTATAATAGCTTAGCAAATGTATCGGTATGTAGTGCAGCGAGGTGTGAATTCCACGCTCCAAAAGCTCTCTAGCAAAGCTGTCACGATTTTTATTTATCTTGATGATGTATTGAGTATAGATGTGCTCGCGTTTTTTGACTGGAGTTGTGATGTTGTGACACTCTTTAAGCTCTTTATCGTAAATTTCAGCGATCTTTTTTCTACGTTTTATAAGCTCATCTGTCTTTTCAAGCTGAGCGATAGAAAACGCCGCATTTATCGAGTTTATGTCGTATTTTAAGCCGATATCAACGACGTCATAGATGTAGCTTAAGCTACCAAATTTATCTATACCATTTACAAGGGCGTAGTTGCGAAGCAGTTTTGCTTTTTTATAGACCTCTTCGTCATTTGTCGTGAAAAATCCAACTGTTGAGATAGGATTTTGCAC
>CAUSWS010000153.1:0-3979 GCA_963535265.1 uncultured Campylobacter sp.
CCTGGCATGCTATCGACGCCATATTCGAGCATCTTTTCTATCACCTCATCGTAGCTTAAGCCGTAATGCCTTGACAAAAAATCAATCTCAGCCGCCGTCATCGCCTTTACGTGAAGCTCTGGATGGGCTGCTTTTATCTTTTTAAAAATTTCTAAGTACCACTGCCAGCCACTTTGTGCGTTGTGGGCGGAGACGATGTGTATCTCTTTTGCGCCGTGACGCACGCTCTCATCAACGATCTTTAAAATTTCCTCATGGCTCATTAGGTATGGATTTGGATTTTTTCTGTGGGCTGAAAATGCGCAAAATTTACAGATGTCAGCGCAGATATTTGTTGGATTGATATGGCGATTTACATTAAAAAAGACCTTGTTGCCGTGCAGTTTTCTGCGCTTTTTATCGGCAAATTTAGCCAAGGTAAAAAGATCAAGCTCATAAAGCGAAAAAGCCTCTTGCTTGTTTAATCTCTCGCCACTTTCTAGTTTTTGTAATAGATTCATTATTTGTATCGTCCTAAAGCTGAACTTAAGGCTTTATTATAAGCAAATAAAGCTTTGTTTTTGCAAAAATTATGTAACATTTGCCAAGATATTTTTAACAATGGAAACACTAAATGCTAGCTGATAAAAGTGCCAAAAATAGCGATAATTATTCAAAGATCAAAGAGAAATTTCTTGATTTTAAGGCAAATTTGCCAAAACATTTTCAAAAAAATCAAGGTAGAAATTTTACAAATTTCTTAGCCAAAGAGTATGATGATTTTATAAAATCTTATTTAAATGAAACTATGCGAGAATTTTTTGATGAGTTTGTGCCACAAAATGACAGCTTTGCTTTTAGCGTTCTAGCCACTGGCAAATACGCTCAAACACTGCTTAGCGCAAATAGCGAGCTTGAAATTTTGCTAGTTTATAAAAATTTAAAGGGCTACAATATAAAAAATTTCTTAAAAGAATTTTCTGAAATTTTAGATAACTCTGGCATGAAATTTGTGATAAAAAGCGCCGAAGTGGATGAAATTTTTATAAATTTCAAAGATGACCTTAAATTTAAAAGCGAAACCTCGCAGCTTCGCTATATCTGCGGCTCAAAAAGCCTCTACCGCTTAGTAAAAAGCGAGATCATAAAGATAAAAGAATTTGATAAAAAAGCCTTTTTAAACTACCATTTAAAGGCATTTTTGCCATTTTCTAGCATAAGCTACTTGGTGCAAGAGCCAAATTTAAAAAGCGGCTTTGGCGGGATAGATGAAATTTACCACTTAAACTGCATACTAAACTGCCTAGATAGCGATGTTTCAGTTAGATCGCAAGCCCTTAAAGTGATGAATGAAAAAGAGATAGCAAGTTTTAATCTAAATGTAGATTTTTTACTAAGCTTGCTAAGTGCTTTAAATTTAACTCAAAATACCGATACTTTCAGCGCTTCAAGTGTCGAGATCACGACAAATTTTATGCAGACAAAGTCCAAAAAGCTGCAAGACAACGAGAGCGTCATCAGCCAAAAGATGCTAAGCTCGATGAATAACGTAGCCATTTACTCAAGATTTATCGCAGCTTCACTTTGTAGGCCATTTTTCAAAAGCGAGCTAAGCTTCGAGCAGAGAAAATTTGCTAGGCTAAAAAATGGCTTTTATGAGATAAATGGCGTCATCTACGTGCCACTTCACAAAAAGCCAGCCCTTATCGAGGATCTCATAAATGAGCTTTTGGAGCTAAAAGATGTGGATTATAAATTTGATATAAGCGCGATCTTTTATATCAAGCGAGCCATCATCACAAAAGATGGCTTAGAGCGCGCTATAAGCGAGTTTAAGAAGATATTTTTAAGAGAAAATTCCTACGCTATCTTAAAATCCTTGCTCGATGCACAGATGATACAAATTTTGATAAAACCGATGGAGCATATCTCCCAGCTAGCAGAATATGACGGCTATCACGAATTTACGGTTGATGAGCATAGCGTTTTAAGCGTCAAATTTCTTGAAAATATAAAAGATAAATTTATAAAAAATCTCTACGCTGAGCTTTGCTTGGAGGGCAAAACGATGCTAAAGATCGTGACGCTTATGCATGATGTTGGCAAAGGACTTGGCGGCAAAGATCACGCAAACATCGGTGCAAACATCTTTAGAGCCTACGCGAACAAGCTAAATTTAAGCCAAAAAGCTATCAACATCGGCGTCATCTTGATAAAATACCACACCCTAATGAGCAACGTCTCAAACAGAGAGGACATCTACTCGCAGCGCGTCATCTTTGCCTTCATCTCAAAGCTTGGCGACAAGCAGGTTTTAAAGCTACTTTACATCCTTAGCTACTGCGTGATAAACGCCACAAATGAGAGGCTTTATAACGCCTACACATCAAAGCTTTTAAGAGAACTTTATGAAATTTCTCTTAGCGCATTTAGCGATGAAAATTTACTTGATGAAGCGACAAGGCGAGTAAAAAAAGAGCAGTCTATAAAACGAAATAGCGAGTTTTTGGCGCTTGAGCCAAAGCTGCAAGAGAAAATTTTTAAGATCACATCAAATTTGGTCTTTACAAAATATAGCGCGAGCGAGATCATAAATTTAAGCAAAGTGGCTGATAGCTTAAACGAAACCGAAATTTTCATAAACAATACTAAAAATTTAAGTATTCAAATTTATACAAACAAGAGCCTAAATTTAAGCGCCCTGCTCTATGAATTTGCCAAATTTGACCTTGCATATATGGAGATATTTGAGCTTTTTGAGAAGAAATTTTATATCAGGCTTGACTTTAACCAAAATGTAAAAAACCATGAGCTTGAAAACACTAAAATTTTAGCCCTAAAATCCCTAAATAGCGAGGTTTTAAGAGAACCTTTGAAACCAAATATTAACAAAGATGAGATAAACTTCGAGCTAAATCACTCAAAAGATTACGCCAAACTTAGCATCAACGCAAAAGATCAGCGTGGGCTAATGGCTTATGTAATGAGTGTTTTTGACAGGCTTCATTTTCAAGTCACTAGTGCGAGAATTCAGACGGTTAAAAATAGAACGAGAAATCTCTTTTTGATCGAGAAAAACGAGCGACTTGAGAGTAAAGGCGAAGAGATATTAAATTTATTAATAAGCGAGTAAAAAATGTGTGGAATCGTAGGATACATCGGAGATAAAGAGAAAAAAGAGGTCATTTTAAGCGGTCTAAAAGAGCTTGAGTATCGCGGATACGACAGCGCTGGCATGGCTGTGATGAGTGATGGCAAGATCGACTTTTTTAAGGCTGTTGGCAAGCTTGAAAATTTAGCCCTAAAGACAAAGGACTTTACATCAGAAGGTTTTGGCGTGGCGATAGGTCACACACGCTGGGCAACTCACGGCAAACCAACTGAGATAAATGCTCACCCACACCTTGGCGAGCACTCATTTGTCGTTCATAACGGCATCATCGAAAACTACAAAGAGCTTAAAGATGAGCTTGAGGCAAAGGGCGTGAAATTTGTCAGCCAAACCGACACTGAAGTGATCGTGCATCTTTTTGAAGAAATTTTAAAAGAGAAAAAAGACCCATTTAAGGCTTATGAGGCGACTATCGCGAAGCTAAAAGGTGCATACGCGACGCTACTTATCACCAAAACTGCACCTGATAAGATATTTTTTGCAAAAGATGCCGCTCCTATGGCGATAGGCAAAAGCGATAAAAAAGAGCTATATTTTGCCTCATCAGATGCTCCACTTATCGGCAACGCAACAGAAGTCGCATATCTTGATGATAACAACTACGGCTATGTTAGCTTAGATGAGATCGCTGTTTTTAAACACGGCAAAAAGGCTAGCATAACCTTTAATGCTCTGCCAAAAGATAAGAGCTATGCCCAAAAAGAGGGCTATACGTTTTTCATGGAGAAAGAAATTTACGAGCAAGGCGCAGTCGTATCTGAAACTATCATGGGCAGGGTTAAAAATCACAAAGTCACCCTTGAAAATTTAGACGATGAATACCTAAAA
>CAUSWS010000154.1:0-3872 GCA_963535265.1 uncultured Campylobacter sp.
TATCCCACACGTGAGCCGATGATGGTGGCTTTTGTGGTGTCAAAAAACTCGCTCACGTCGCTTAAATTTTTAGCGTTATCCTCAGCTTTAGGCGTGTCGCAAATTTCATTTCTAGCGTAGGTTGCGCCGATGACTTGCACCCCATTGACGGCTGGGCAGATGTAGCCTTTTGCGCTTAGCGGCAGGGCGTTTTTTAGCACTGGTTTTAGGTGCGTGACTTGGCCGCGGACGCTGCTTATTTGCATGTCGTAGCTTTTAAATATCTCGCTACTCTTACTTCCTGTGCAAAAGATCAAAATATCAGTCTCCAAGCTTTTTTTATTTTTAAATTTAACGCTTATCTTGCCATTTTGCAGGTGCGTCCTGCTCTCGTACTCATGGTTAAATAAAATTTCAAAGTTACTTGATAGAAATTTACAAATTTCTCTTGGTCTAGCATAAGCCGCCTCTTTTATAAATATCCCAGGATATGGCTTTAAGCTCTCATCAAATTTAAAAATTTCATCCGCGTTTTGACCCTGCCATGAGGCGTATCTTTTAACTAGCTCATCATCAAACGCATAGTCGATGCAGCCATTAAATTTGATGAGGCTTTTTGGCAAATTTGCCTTGTAAAATCTCACTGCTTGCAAAAACGCATTTATATGCATGCGGCCTAAATTTACCCCAGGCTTCGTAACTAATGGCATCAAGGCGCCGCAGTGGTTGCCCGAGCCATTTGTCGCGACCTCGCCCTTTGCCTCGGCGATCACCACTTTAAAGCCATTTTTGGCTAGCTCGCTGGCTGTTGCAAGTCCAGCCACACCTGCTCCTATAACAAGCGCTGTTTTGCCTTTTACGCTGGCAACTGGCTCGCACCTCGCAAACCAAGCGTCTTTTAAATTTTCATCCTTTTTTTCTAGCACGGCGCTACTCATCTGGCGTTTTCTAGCGTAGCCCTCTTTTAGGCTCAGCAAAAAGCCAGCATTTTTTAGCCCAACTTTCACCATTTTTGCGCACGAGTAGGTTCTAACTATGGTGCCAACCCTGCTTAGCCTTGCGATCTCTTTAAAGACCTCTTCGCTCCATATCGAGCCATTTTTGCTTGGGGCAAAGCCGTCTAAAAACCAGATATCAGCGGCAAAATCAAGCTCAGGCAAAATTTGCTCTGCCTCGCCGTAGCAAAGATCAAGGGTGATATTTGGGGTGAAATTTATGCGGTGTATGCCTGAGATTAGCGGTGGATAGAGCAAAACTAACTTTTTAGCATAAGCTTTAAAAATGCCTAAATTTTCATAAATTTTTAAAAGATCTTCTTTTTTGATAGGACTTTTTTCGATGCTAACGAAGTGAAGTTTTTTGGGGCTATTTTTAAATTTCTTACAAAGCGTGAAGAAATTTAGCCCAGCACCAAAGCCGGTCTCAGCGACTATAAAGCTATCTTTGCTCTGCCAAATTTCATCAAGTGCGCTCGCAAAGACAAATTCACTCTCAAGCCAGGGTTTTTCGGTATTAAAATAGATGTCGCCAAACTCTTCGTTAAATGGAATTTGCCCTTTAAAGCTTAAATTTGCATTTTTCATCTATTTTTTGCGAAATATCCATCTATGCCGTTTGCGATGCCGTTTGCAAGGGCTTTTTGATAGGCCTCGTTAAATAGTTTTTCGCCCTCGACTGGATGTGTGATGTAGCCGATTTCTACAAGAACCGCTGGCATAAGAGCGCCCACGAGTACCCAAAATGGCGCCTCTCTCACGCTGCCGTCGCTGGCTGCATAGACCTTTCTGGCACTTGCTAAAATTTCCTTTTGGATGTCGATACCAAGCTTGTTTGAAGCGATGATCTTCTCGCGGTTTAGCACGTTTAAAAACGTCTGTTGCGAAAAGTAGTTCATCTCTTCGATGTCTGATTTATTTTCAAGTGCAGCTGCGTTTTTACTGCGCTCGCTTCTTGCAGGCGATAAGAAAAATGTCTCGATGCCGTGCATACTCTTTGCTTTAGCAGCGTTTGGAGCGGCGTTTGCGTGGATGGATACAAAGAGGTCAGCCATCTTGTCGTTTGCAAATTTCGTTCTTGATCTTAAATTTATAAAAACGTCAGTTGATCTGGTGAAATAGACCTTGTAGCCACGAGATTTTAGTATCTCGCCAAGCTTTTTGGCTACACCCAAAACGGCTGTTTTCTCTTTTAAACTGCCATTTACCGCACCAGGATCCGTGCCACCATGCCCTGGGTCGATGACGATCGTTTTGTTGCGTGAAAATTTACCCGCCGCAACTGGAGGCAAAGGCTCTTCTACTGGCTCACTTTGTGCTGGCTCAGACTTTAAATTTGACTCTACTGCGCTTTGTGCTGGCTTTTCGTTTTTATTTTTATGAAGCGGCGCTCTTACATTTTCATTTGAGATGAAATTTTGAGCGCTGATTATTAGCAAATCCCCAGTTGCATTTGCTTTTATCGTCTTTTGCACCTTGTCAGAAAAAATGATCCTAACAGTGTTTTTATCATACTGCGAGATGTGGATGTAGTCTGAGATGAAATTTTTATAAGTTAGTGGGTTGCCATTTAGCCTGCCATCGATGTCCATGATGTTTTTGTAGGCATTTTGCTGTTTGGCAAATGATGTTTTTAGCCTTGCGGTATCTAGCTTTGTGTTAAATTTCAGCACCAAGGTGTCATTTACCTTTGTTGCACTTAGTAGCGTTAAAGCTGGCAAAACCGCCGGCGCACTGGCACTATTTACGCCATTTAGTAAATTTAGATCTCTTATGTATGTGCTTGAGTCAAAGCCAAGCGCCTTTGAGCTTGTTATTAGCCTTGATAGCGCTTGTTTTTTCGTGTTTTTATCGTTTTTGATGATCGCATCAACATAGATATTTTTTATATCGTTGTGAAGCTTGATCTTGGCGCTTCTATTTAGAGCCATAAAATTTCTATCAAATTTGGCAAAAGTCTCTGAATTTGTCGCCGCAAAAAGAAAGCTAAATGCTAGAAAAAGAGATATTAAAACTCGTTTCATTCACCATGTACCAGCTTATGCATTAGCTCTTTTACGCTTATTAGCTCTTTTAGTTTGTAGCCATTTGCTCCCGTGAAAAATAGCCCGCTCTCTTTTTTGCCGCTATATGCGTCAAATAGCCTATCCGCGATGCAATATCCCACCTGCTTTGCCTCCTTGCCTCTTTGGCAAGGGCTCACGCAGTTGCTTATGCACTGGATCTTTGGACCCATTCTTTTATCGACTAAATTTATCAAATTTGTTCTTATCCCGCGAGCTGGATAGCCAACTGGGCTTTTTATAAGCTCGATGTCTTTCTCTTCAGCTGCTAGCAAGACCTCTTTAAAACCGATGTCTGCGTCGCACTCGTGTGTGCCGATGAAGCGTGTGCCCATCTGAACGCCATTTGCTCCAAGCGATATCGCCTTTTCGATGTCGTTTTTATCCCAAATTCCACCAGCTGCGATGAGAGGGAAGTCGCCCCACTCTTTGATCTCAGCTTTTACCTGCGGGATGAGATTAAATAGCGAAAACTCAGGATCAAGGCACTGCTCGTATGTAAAGCCCTGATGGCCGCCACTTAGCGGTCCTTCAAGTACGACAGCATCTGGCAAGCGCTCATATCTTTGAAGCCAGCGCTTACAGATGATCTTTAGTGCTTTTGCGCTTGAGACGATCGGCACTAGTGCTATCTCTTTAAAATTTTGTGTAAATTCAGGTAAATTTGTAGGCAAGCCTGCACCAGATACTATGATATTTATACCAGCCTCGCAAGCATCTTTAACCACCCTTGCGTAGTCGTTTGCAGCATACATTATATTTACGCCAAGTGGCAAGTCGCCACAAATTTTACGTGCATTTTCTATAACAGCTCGAAGGCCTCTTGTAGAGTAGA
>CAUSWS010000155.1:0-3858 GCA_963535265.1 uncultured Campylobacter sp.
GTTGGTAAAATTTCAAAAGAAGACGAGGCTTTGATCGCTTGCTCAAAAGATGCACTATATTTTTCGATAGATTTCATAAGAGCTGGTATGCATTTTAAAGAAATTTGCTACGAGCTTGAAAAATTTATACTAGGTAGAGGCTATGTGCCTTTGCGTGGATATTGTGGTCATGGTATAGGAAAAAGGCCACATGAAGAGCCAGAAATTCCAAACTACCTTGAGGGACATAACCCAAAAGCCGGACCAAAGATAAAAGAGGGAATGGTTTTTTGTATAGAGCCAATGATCTGCCAAAAAGACGGCACGCCAGTTTTAGGAAGCGATAACTGGAAAGTAACCTCAAAAGATGGTTTGAGAACTAGCCATTATGAGCATTGCATGGCGATAGTTAATGGCAAAGCTGAAATTTTAAGCCAAGCGTAAAATTTATAGCAAATTTAAAGAAAGGAGAGTTTGTGGCAAAAGACGATGTCATTGAGATTGATGGAAATGTTGTTGAAGCACTGCCAAATGCAACTTTTAAAGTTGAGCTCGACAACAAACATATAATTTTATGTCATATCGCCGGAAAAATGAGAATGCATTATATAAAGATAATGCCTGGCGACCGCGTAAAAGTAGAACTTACGCCATATAGCCTAGACAAGGGCAGGATCACTTATAGATATAAGTAAATTTAGGCTCTTGGCAAATATGCTAAGTAAATTTAAAGCTGGTTTTGGATAAAATCCAAGCTTTGCGAAAAGCTGTATGAAGAATTATTTTCAAAGTTCCCCACTTATTTTGAAAATAGTTGGTTTAAATTTTTTCTTTAGACCTGATGCAGCCCCTAAAAAAGTGGAATAAATTTTTAGGAGACTAAAATGAAAGTTCGTCCTTCTGTAAAGAAGATGTGTGACAAATGTAAAATTGTCAAACGTAGTGGCATAATTCGTGTTATCTGCGAAAATCCAAAACATAAACAAAGACAAGGATAAGGCATGGCACGTATTGCAGGTGTAGATTTACCAAACAAAAAGAGAATTGAGTACGGTTTGACTTATATCTATGGTATAGGTCTTTATAAATCTCGTCAGATTCTTGACGCAGCTGGAATTTCTTACGACAAGAGAGTTTATGAGCTTAGCGAAGACGAAGCAGCAGCTATCCGTAAAGAAATTCAAGAGCACCACGTCGTTGAGGGTGATTTGAGAAAACAAGTTGCTATGGATATCAAAGCTCTTATGGATCTTGGAAGTTATAGAGGTCTTCGCCACAGAAAGGGTCTTCCAGTTCGTGGTCAAAAGACTAAAACTAATGCTAGAACCAGAAAAGGCAGACGTAAGACTGTCGGTGCGGCTACTAAGTAAGGCAAGGGTTAAAGGATAATAAATGGCGAAAAGAAAAATTGTTAAGAAAAAAGTAGTTAGAAAAAGCATAGCCAAAGGTATCGTTTATATCAGTGCAACATTTAACAACACTATGGTAACTGTAACTGATGAAATGGGAAATGCTATTGCATGGAGTAGTGCAGGTGGCTTAGGCTTTAAAGGTAGTAAAAAATCAACTCCTTATGCAGCTCAACAAGCCGTGGAAGATGCTTTAAATAAAGCAAAAGAGCACGGCATTAAAGAAGTTGGCATCAAGGTTCAAGGTCCAGGTAGCGGACGTGAAACGGCTGTTAAGAGTGTAGGTGGTGTAGAGGGTATAAAAGTAACTTTCTTCAAAGATATCACACCTTTACCACACAATGGTTGCAGACCGCCAAAACGCCGCCGCGTATAATTAGAGAAAATTAGGAGAAATTATTATGGCTAGATATACAGGACCTGTTGAAAAATTAGAAAGACGTCTTGGTGTGTCTCTTGCGTTAAAAGGCGAAAGAAGACTTGCTGGTAAAAGTGCTTTAGAAAAAAGACCTTATGCGCCAGGACAACATGGACAAAGAAGAGCAAAAATAAGCGAATATGGCTTACAACTTCGCGAGAAGCAAAAAGCTAAATTTATGTATGGTGTTTCAGAGAAACAATTTAGAAGATTGTTCCAAGAAGCAGCACGCCGCGAGGGCAACACTGGTGCTCTTTTGGTTCAACTACTAGAGCAGAGATTAGACAATGTTGTTTACAGAATGGGCTTTGCAACGACTCGTCGTTTTGCTCGCCAGCTTGTAACTCACGGACATATTTTAGTAAATGGCAAGAGAGTGGATATCCCATCTTACAGAGTGGAGCCAGGCTCTAAAGTAGAAGTTGCTGAGAAATCTAAAAACAATCCACAAATCGTTCGTGCGATCGATCTTACAGCTCAAACTGGCATCGTTGCATGGGTAGATGTGGAAAAAGAGAAAAAATTTGGAATTTTCACTAGAAATCCAGAAAGAGAAGAGGTTATCATTCCTGTTGAGGAAAGATTTATAGTAGAGCTTTACTCAAAATAATAGAGGGTATAAAGATGAGAAAGATTACTACATCAGCTTATATGCCAACTGAAATAGAAGTTAAAAGTGTTAGCGAAAATGTAGCTAACATTACAGCATATCCTTTTGAAGCAGGTTATGCTGTTACTTTGGCTCACCCACTACGCCGTCTTCTTTACACAAGTACAGTAGGCTTTGCCCCTATTGGTGTAAAGATAAAAGGCGTTAGCCACGAATTTGATAGTATGCGCGGCATGCTTGAAGACGTAGCGTTTTTTATTATAAATTTGAAAAAGATCAGATTTAAGTTAAAAAGCGGCAGTGAGCGTGAAGTTATAGAGTATAGCTTTAAAGGACCAAAAGAGATAACTGGTGCTGACCTAAATAACGACCTAGTTGAAATCGTTAATCCAGACGCATATCTTGCTACCATCAACGAAGATGCTGAGCTAAATTTCTCAGTCATCATTCAAAAAGGTATTGGATATGTTCCTAGTGAAGAGGTCAGAGAAGAGATCGAAGACGACTTTATCGCACTTGATGCTTTCTTTACGCCAGTTAAAAAAGCGGTTTACGATATACAAAATGTCTTGGTTGAAGATGATCCAGACTATGAGAAGATCGTATTTACGATAACAACTGATGGTCAAGTAGGTCCGATAGAGGCTTTTAAAAATTGTTTAGAAGCTATGTATCAACAAATGTCGGTATTTAAAGGAATTTTGGATATTGATGTTAGCGCCCCAGTTGCTAGTTCAAGTGCAAGCGGCGAGTTCTCAAAGCTACTTTCTAGTGTAGAAGATCTAAATTTAAGCGCTAGAAGTTTTAACTGCCTTGATAAGGCTGAGATTAGATTTATCGGTGAGCTTGCGTTGATGGACGAAAACGAGCTTAAAGAGCTTAAAAATTTAGGTAAAAAATCTCTTGAAGAGATAAAAGCGGTTATGGAAGAGATAGGCTATCCAGTTGGTGTCGATGTGTTAAAAGATAGCAAAGAGCAACTCAGAAAGAAAATAACCGAGCTAAAATCACAAATGAGTGCAAAAGAATAAAAGGACAATAGATGAGACATAAACACGGATATCGCAAACTTGGTAGAACGTCATCTCATAGATCTGCATTGCTTAAGAATTTAGCGATAGCTATCATCAAAAGCGAAAAGATAGAGACAACTTTACCAAAAGCAAAAGAGCTTAGAAGCTATGTTGAAAAGCTTATCACAAGAGCTAGAAAGGGCGACTCTAACGCTCACAGAGCAGTATTTGCTTCATTGCAAGACAAAGAGACTACAAATAAGCTAGTTACTGAAGTAGCTCCAAAATTTAAAGAGCGCAACGGTGGCTATACAAGAATCATCAAAACTCGCGTTCGCAGAGGCGACGCGGCTGAGATGGCTTATATAGAGCTAGTAGCTGAATAATCCCCAGAGAGCCTATCTGGCTCTCTTTTCTTTCTAAATTTAT
>CAUSWS010000156.1:0-3848 GCA_963535265.1 uncultured Campylobacter sp.
TAAATTTACGACAAGCCGTCGATCTTGCCGTTTGCGTCTATCTTCATATTGACCGCAGCTGGTACCTTTGGAAGACCTGGCATTAGCATGATCTTACCGCAAACCGCGACGATAAAGCCAGCTCCCGTTCTAATGTCAAGGTCTTTTACACTAAATGTAAAGCCCTTTGCTCTGCCCAAAAGCTTCGCATCGTCGCTAAATGAGTACTGTGTTTTTGCGATACAAACTGGCAAATGGCTCAAATTTAGCTCTTTTATCATCTCGAGCTTTTTAAGAGCAGCCTCTTCAAAGACCACCTCGCCAGCTCCGTAAATTTCCTTAGCGACCTTTTCTATTTTGGTTTTTGTATCATCGCTCATCTCGTAGGTGAAATTTATCTTGCTTGGCTTATCGCACGCTTTTAAAACTAGCTGGGCAAGCTCAAGCGCACCTTTGCCACCTTTTACAAAATTTTCACAAACAGCCACTTCTACGCCAAGCTTTTGGCAGTACTCTTTTACAAAATTTATCTCTTCGTCAGTGTCAAAGCCAAATTTATTAAGCGCCACAACTACATTTTGACCAAATTTGACTTTTAAATTTTCGATGTGTCCGCCAAGATTTTCGATACCTTTTTTAAGGGCATTCATATCTGGTTTTGTGATCTCATCTTTATTTGCTTCGCCGTTATATTTTAGCGATCTAATCGTGCTTACAAGCACCACAGCGCTTGGTCTAATCTCAGCGATCCTACACTTTATATCTAAAAATTTCTCCGCGCCAAGCTCCGAGCCAAAACCAGCTTCAGTGATGACGTAGTCAGCTAAATTTAGAGCTGTTTTTGTTGCGATAACTGAGTTGCAGCCGTGTGCGATGTTTGCAAATGGGCCACCATGCACGAGCGTAGGTGTGTGCTCTAGTGTTTGAAATAAATTTGGCTTGATCGCATCTTTTAAGAGTATGCAAACAGCGTCCTCGCAGCCTAGATCACGCACATAGATAGGCTTTTTATCGCTATCATAGGCGACCATTATGTTTGCCACGCGCTCTTTTAGATCAGAAAGGCTTGTGGCTAGACAAAGCACAGCCATGATCTCGCTTGCGGCGGTGATGTTAAAGCCATCTTCTCTTGGCACGCCGTCCGTTCTACCGCCCTGACCCACAGTGATAAATCTAAGCGCGCGGTCGTTCATATCCATACAGCGCTTCCATAAAATTTTCTCTATTTTTAGTGGGTTTTCTTGATAAAGGCTATTGTCTATCATGGCAGAGATCAGGTTATTTGCCGATGTTATCGCATGAAAATCGCCAGTGAAGTGTAAATTTAGATCCTCCATCGGCGCTAGCTGCGAGTAGCCGCCACCTGCTGCTCCACCCTTTATGCCAAAAACTGGTCCAAGAGATGGCTCGCGAAGTGCTAGGCAGACCTTTTTATTAAGTGAATTTAGTGCGTCAGCAAGACCTATTGACATAGTCGTTTTGCCTTCGCCGTATGGGGTTGGATTAGTCGCAGTGACTAAGATGAGCTTTGAGTTTGATGGCTCAAGTCTAGGGGAAATTTTAGCCTTAAATTTGCCGTAAAGCTCAAGTTCATCTTCGTTTAAGCCTAGTTTTGCGGCAACTTTACTGATGTGTTCTAGTTTCGTTTGGTGAGTTATCTCGATGTCGCTTAGCATTTTACCACTCCAAATATGTTTTTGCTTTTTTTATCTCACTGATGTTGATCTCAAAAATTCCCTCTTCGTTTTCTACTGCGATGCTCTCTTCGTCCGCTTTGACAAGCCTTCCTGCAAATTTCTCAGCCTCGGTTTGAACTTTAACTAGCTCGCCGATGCTTGATTTAAAATGAGATGGCTTACTAAGTTTTCTCTCAAGGCCAGGCGAGCTAACTTCGAGGTTATAATCCCCGCTAACTGGCGGTGTCACGTCAAAGATGGGCGAGAGCAGACGGCTCACTTTTTCGCAGTCATCAAGACTCACTCCGCCATTTTTTGTGATGTAAACTCTAAAAATAGCTCTGCCATTTTCATTTGCTATCTCGCTGTCGTAAAGCTCTACGCCACATTCGCGTACTAGTTTGTCTAAATTATCCATTTTTGTTTAAATCCTTTGAAATTTTATCAAACAACTTATCCATATGGTTTTGATACTCTAATCTATCATCAAATTTAAAGTGAAAATTTGGACATCTATACCAGCCCTCAGCTGCCATACAGTGGTTTTGCAAATGCCTGCAAACGCGCTTTAAATGCCCCAAAATATACTCTTGCTCGCGCTCGTCAAACATCATCTTGTCAAGATAGACAAAGGCGTCGTATCTGCCTTTTTTACACTCGACATCAGTGACACAAAGACCTTTTAAAATGCTATCTTCAAGAGTGGCTAGAGCCTCTGGTATGAGCTCTTTTAGCACGCTCTCTGTTCTCATACGCTTTATTTCGTTAGCGTTCATAGAGTAGCTTTCTCCTTGACTTCTTTGAAGCTTTCGATGTAGTCATTTTCTCTAATGTCGTTGAAATTTTCGATACCAACGCCACACTCGTAACCTTTAGCGACCTCTTTAACGTCATCTTTAAAGCGTTTTAGTGAGCTTACTAAGCCTTCATAAACAACCACACCTTCTCTAATAAGGCGAATTTTTGCCCCTCTGTTTATCGTACCCTCAGTGACGATACATCCAGCGATAGCGCCAACTTTTGGCACATGGATCACTTGGCGAACCTGCGCTTGACCAAGCTGCTCTTCTCTGATGATAGGTGACATTAGTCCGCCCAAAATCGCCTTTACGTCATCTATTAGGTTATATATAACATTATATGTTTTTATCTCGACGCCACTCTCTTTTGCCTTCTCTTTGATCTCGCCAGTTGGTCTGATGTTAAAACCAAGGATGATACAGTCGTTGCTTGCGCTTGCAAGTGCAACATCACTTTGCGTGATACCGCCAACGCCAGAGTGGATGACATTTACTCTGATCTCGTCATTTGCTAGCTTATCTAAACTTGCTTTTAGTGCCTCAAGCGAACCACCAACGTCAGCTTTGATGATGACTGGAAGTGTTTTTAGCTCGCCCTCGGCGATCTTAGCACTAAGCTCATCGATGCTAACTTTTGTGCTCTTGCTAAGCTCTTTTTGGCGGATGTATTCAGCCTTTTTCTGTGCGTACTCACGAGCCTCTTTATCGGTTTTTACGCCTATTAGCGTCTCGCCAGCCTCTGCTATCTCGCTAAGACCCACTATCACGCCACATTCACCTGGTTTTATCTCTTTTAGTGGCCTGCCCTGATCATCAAGCAAGCTTCTTATCTTACCATACGCAACGCCAGCTACAACTGTATCTCCGACATGAAGCGTGCCGTTTTCAACGATGATGGTAGCTACTGGGCCACGACCCTTTTGAAGTGAGCTCTCGATGACAGTTGCTTTTGCGTTTGCCTTTGGATTTGCCTTTAACTCCAAAAGATCAGCTTGTAAAAGCACGATCTCAAGTAGATCATCTATGCCCATGCCTGTTTTTGCGGAGATCGGCACAAATTCATACTTTCCGCCCCACTCTGTTGGCATGATATCAAGCTCGGCAAGGCCTGTTTTTACTAGATCAGGATTTGCTGACTCCTTATCCATTTTATTTATTGCGATGATTATTGGCACACCAGCGGCTTTTGCATGACTGACCGCCTCTTTTGTCTGTGGTTTTACGCCGTCATCTGCTGCGACAACGATGATAACTATATCAGTTACGCCAGCACCCCTTGCACGCATGGCTGTAAATGCTTCGTGGCCTGGAGTGTCGATAAATGTGATGTTTTTGCCGTTTTTATTTACCATATAAGCGCCCACGTGCTGTGTGATACCGCCAGCTTCGCCAG
>CAUSWS010000157.1:0-3794 GCA_963535265.1 uncultured Campylobacter sp.
TTGCAGCGACACCTTTGCTTTCAAGCGTAACAGCATCAAATTTATTTGCTGATGGCGTAAAAAAGAGTGTTTTAAGAGATAGCGAGGTCATCACAGCCGCTCACTGGGGCATGCTAAAAGTGACCACCAAAAACGGCGTTGCTGTAAAGTCAGAGCCTATCCAAAAAACAAGTGAAATTTACAACCCACTTCAGCACTACACACCAGATATGATCTATAAAAGTCGTATCAAACACACAATGGTAAGAAAGAGCTACCTTGAAAATCCAGATAGCCCAAAACCAGAGCTTCGTGGCGTAGATGAGTGGGTCGAGGTGCCTTATGAGGACGCGATCAAACTAGTTGCTAAAGAGCTTAAAAAAACAAGAGCGCAAAAGGGCTTACAAAGCGTTTTTGCAGGTAGCTACGGCTGGAAATCAAGCGGCAACGTACATAACTCAAGAATTTTACTTCATAGATTTATGAACCTTAGTGGTGGTTTTGTTGGCTCACTTGGCGATTACTCAACAGGTGCTAGCCAGATCATCATGCCTCACGTTGTAGGCAGTATCGAGGTTTATGAGCAGCAAACTAGCTGGCCAGTCGTGCTAGAAAACTCAAAAGTCGTAGTCATCTGGGGCGCAAACCCACTAGCTACTCTTCGCATAGCTTGGACAGCGACTGATGAGCAGGGCTTTAAATACTTTGAAGAGCTAAAAAATAAAAAAGATATCAAAGTGATCGTGATCGATCCTATCAGATCTGAAACAGCACAATACTTTGACAAAGCTCAGTGGATCGATCCAGTGCCAAACACCGACACAGCGATGATGCTAGGCATGATGCACTACCTATATGAAAGCGGCAAATACGATAAAGAATTTATCGAAAACTACACTTATGGCTTTGATAAATTCCTCCCATATCTACTTGGCAAGACAGACAACACTCCTAAAAATTTAGAGTGGGCGAGCAAAATTTGTGGCATCGACAAAGATACTCTAAAAGAGCTAGCTGATACATTTGTAAGCAACCGCACAATGCTAATGAGTGGCTGGGGCATGCAGCGCGCTCACCACGGCGAGCAACCACACTGGGCGATGGTGACACTTGCAGCTATGATCGGTCAGATCGGACTTCCTGGCGGGGGATTTGGCTTAAGCTACCACTACTCAAACGGCGGCGCACCAACATGCAAGGGTGCAGTCATTGGTGGTGTAAATAGCGCAAGTGTGGGTAAATTTAACGATAAAGGCGAGTTTATCGGCACAGACACAGGTGAGTTTGACAAACGCGGTCGCTTCGTCGCAAAAGCAGCCGCAGCAGCAGGCACAGGCCAAAGTTGGCTACAAAAAGCAACCAACTACGCATTCCCAGTTGCAAGGATCGCTGATGCGTTATTGCACCCTGGCAAAGTGATAGATCATAATGGCAAAAAGATCACCTACCCAGACATCGACTTTATCTACTGGGTCGGTGGCAACCCGCTTGTGCACCACCAAGATACTAATACAAATTTAAAAGCATGGAGAAAGCCAAGAACTGTAGTCGTTCATGAAGCCTACTGGACACCGACAGCAAAGATGGCTGATATAGTATTTCCAGTTACCACAGAGTATGAGAGAAACGACATCACGATGACAGGTGATTATTCAAATATGAACATTGTGCCGATGAAGCAAGTCGTTGAAAAATACCACGAGGCAAAAGATGACTATCAAATTTTCACTGATCTTTGCAAGGCTTATGCTAAAAATTTAGTCGTTGCCTACACAGATAACGGCAAGGATGAGTTTGACTGGATCAAAGAATTTTATGACGCAGCCTACGCTCAGGTCAAAGCGGTCCCTGAGTTAGCAAGCGATATGAAGCCGTTTGAAGAGTTTTGGAACGAGAACAAACCAGTTACATTTGCCTCATCTCAAGATAGCGATAATTGGGTAAGACTTGGTGAGTTTAGAGAAGATCCTGTGCTAAACGCTCTTGGAACGCCTAGCGGACTTATAGAAATTTACTCAGAGACTATCGAGAAAATGGGCTATGATGACTGCAAAGCGCACCCAATGTGGTTTGAGCCGATCGAGTGGCTAGGCATGAAAGATAAACCTGCAAAATACCACATGATAAGCTCTCACCCAACTGACCGCTTGCACTCACAGCTAAGCCAAACTTCACTTCGTGACAAGTATGCTATCGCCAACCGCGAGCCAGTATGGATCAACGAAAATGACGCAAAAGAGCTTGGCATAAAAACGGGCGATTTGGTGTGTGTATTTAACGCTCGTGGCGAGGTGCTAGCAGGCGCTCATGTGACTAAAAACATCAAAGAGGGCGTTGTAAAACTAGCTGAGGGTGCTTGGTATGACGGTTTTGATAGTGGCATCTGCAAAAACGGCTCTGCAAATGTGCTAACCATAGATATCCCAACAAGTAAGCTAGCAAACGGCAACATCAGCCACACAGCTCTTGTAAATATCAGAAAATATCAAGGCGATGAAGCGCCAAAACTTACAGCGTTTTCTGAACCAAAAATTTCTAAATAATCTCAAAGCAGGGGAGTGATCTCCTGCTTTTATACTTAAAATCTTAAAGTAAATTTTCTATTTACAAAAAGCTTAAATTTATATTTGAAGTCCTATAATGCCAGAAATTTTATTTCACAAGGAGTGTTGAGATGAGATACAAGACAAACTGCAACTATTTAAAAGACAAGGTTGTCGAGCTAATTATTCAAAATCAAGACCATATTTCAAAAACATTATGTCGATAATTTTACTGATCTAATTTGCAAAATTTATACAAAAATTAAAAACAACAAAAAGGGACAAATTTAAGGGATGAACAAATTGAGTATAAAATTTAAGATATCTTTGATGGTTTAGTTTTTTTAGTAATTGCAAGTGTATATATTCTAAATGGACTTTTAAACACTAGAAGTGTGGCTTCAAAAAGTGTTGAAATGGTTGAGAGTATTACTTTACAAGGTGAGTTTATACATGAACTTCAAAAAGAGCGTGGATATAGTGGAGCATTCATCAGCAAAGCGCTAGGCTCAGCTGAAGTTTTAAAAGCTCAAAGAGAAAAAGTTGATGCTATTATGCCTATGCTTATCAATAAAGATGAGGTAATGCAAAAAGTAGTCGATACAAGATCAAAAATAGATGTTGGTGGAGACGTTTCGTTGCTTAAAAATTTCAATGAGGTTATTGCGCTTACGCTTATAAACGCAAGTGCTCAAAGCGAACAAGCGCAACCTGATCTAAAAGATGAATTAACAAGAATTTTAACTATTTCAAAAATAAAAGAGTATTTTGGTATAACAAGAGCTATGATGAATGTAGTGTTTATCAAAAAAAGTATGAATGAAAATGCTTATGTAAATCTAGTTTCGTATCATGCCATAATCTCTAACTTAATAAATGATTTTGAGAAATTTAATCCTAAATCCTATCCGAAATTTAAAGAGAGTGTGCTTGATACAAACGAATATAAAAATATTGATGACATAATCAATAGTGCTATTGTAAATAAAGACGATACTGCTGCAAAGATAGATGCAAAAGCTTGGTTTGGTACTATTACTACACTTATAGATGAATTTAGAGATTATGAACTTTATCTACTAAATAATATGAAAACTACAGTTATACAAGACAAGGCAACAGCTGAACAAAGAGCTGTATTCGTCGGCATTTTGCTTGGCATTGCTATTTTGATTTTGCTTGTTATATCATTTATCGTTGGTAAAAATATAATAAGAGGCATTGACCTAACTAAAAATTCATTAAAAGATTTCTTTGACTTTTTAAATAATA
>CAUSWS010000158.1:0-3765 GCA_963535265.1 uncultured Campylobacter sp.
CTGATCTTAAATTTCACAAAAAACAAAATGAGCTGTAAAACAAGCATCACTTTCATCACATATTCGCTTGCGCTATGCATCTTGGCAAACTCCGCTGTCTGCGTCGCCTCTGCGCCAAGGCCCTGAGCCTGCACGATAAAAGGCGTGAAGATAAAGACAAAGCTTAGCGCTAGGGCCAAGTTTAAAAACGAGAGCATAAATGTGCTAAATTTTAGTGAAAATGCAAGCTTTTTTCTTAGATCAAAGAGCTCGCTAACTGTTACAAATGCGCTTACAAATAGCAAAACATAGTTAAATTTTAAAAATATCTTTGTCATCATCTGCCCGCTCATAAAATGCGTCAGCACCCCCTCGCCTATGATGCTTTGTGGGAAAAATATGACTGGCGCGACCAAAATTCCAAGCGTTAGCTCAGTGCCGATCACCGCTGCTAATAGTAAAAAATAGATACTTCTCAATCTCTCTCCTTTATAATTTTAATCTCGCACAAAAGCCCCTGTCAAAGCCCGCTAAGTCCTTGTAAAAAGCGCTTTTATAGCCATTAAATTTTAGCGCCATCTCCATGCTCGCTCTTTGATCATAGCCCATCTCGCAGGCGATATGTTTTATGTCGCGGTTTCTAGCGATAAGGATGATGTTTTTTAAAATTTCATCTCCGATCTCGCCACCAAATAGCGCCTCATGCGGCTCGTTTATCACAAATTTATCAAGTTTATAGTCTCGTGCGATGTAAGGCGGGTTTGAGACCAAGATGTCGATACCACCTGACATTTCATCGATATATGAGCACTTTACAAAGTCGATCTTCTCGCTTACATTAAATTTAAGCGCATTTTTTTTAGCTAGTTTTAGAGCCTTTTCGTTTATATCGGTGGCTACTATTTTAGCGTTTGTTTTAAGGGCAAGCATGACACTTATTATCCCGCTACCAGTGCCGATCTCAGCGATCTTTGGCGCTTTATAGCTGCTTGCAATCTCAAGCACTTTATCAACTAAAATTTCAGTCTCAGGGCGCGGTATCAAAACGCCACTTTCTACCTCAAACTCCAGCCCATAAAAGCCAGCCTTGCCGGTGATGTACTCAAGCGGTTCGTAGTTTTCAAAGCGCTTTATAATGGCAAAGTAGCCGCTCTCATCACATTCGCTCTTTTGGTTTAAAAATATCCACTCGATGCTCACACCAAGGTAGCTCATGAGCAAAATTTTAGCCACTCTACTCGGGTTATCACAAAGTGGCTTTAGCCTTAAATTTGCCTCTTTAAGCGCCTCTTCAACTCTCATTTTCTAGCTCATTTATCCGCTCAAAAAGGCTTGGGTGCGAGTGATAGACAAATGAGTAAAGCCAGTGCGACTTTGGAAACGCTTTGTTTTCGCTACCAAGCTTGGTTAGTGCGTTTATCATGTCGGTTTTGTTTGAAATTTCTTTTGAAAATCTATCTGCGCCAAATTCATTTTGGCGGCTAAAATATGAGATGATCGGCGAAAAAAGAAAGCTAAAAATAGGCGAAAAAAGCACCAAAAAGATGATGATGCTAGCGCCGTTTTGCCCAAGTCCTATCGCCTCGTAAGCGCTTGCGCCAACGTTTCCAAAGATGAAAAATAGACAAAAGAGCATAACCGCACTTAGCGCTATCATTTTTAGGATATCTTTATGCTTAAAGTGCCCAAGCTCGTGACCCAAAACCGCCACGATCTCTTCGGTGCTTAGCTTTTTTATGAGGGTGTCAAAAAGCACCACTCGCTTTGTCGCTCCAAGCCCTCCAAAATAGGCGTTTAAGCGGTTGTCGCGCTTGCTAGCGTCTATCGTAAAGACGCCGCTACTTTTAAAGCCGCATTTTGCGAGCAAACCCTCTATCTTGCCCTTTAGCTCGCCATCTTCAAGCGGCGACATCTTATTAAAAATAGGCGCGATGAGCGTTGGGTATATCAAATTTATAATTAAAGCGATGCCAAAACTTAGCAAAAACGCCCAAAACCACCAAAAATCGCCAAGGAAATTTATGCAAAGAAGCACGAGCCAGACGAAGGCCGAGCCAAAAACTAGCATAAGAGCTAGCGATTTTATAGTATCAACCAAAAATATCTTTGCGCTCATATTTGAAAAGCCAAGCTTTTTATCTTTGACAAAGCTTTCATAGATGCCTAGCGGCAGATCAAGAAGCGATGAGATCAGTAAAAAGCTCATCACAAATATGATATTTTCAAGCGTAGTGCCATCTTTCAAGCAAGCGTCTGAGAGCATTTTTAGCCCAAAGCTTATCCACGCAAAGAAAATGACAGCGTGGTAGATGAGGCTAAAAATTTCAAATTTTTGATTTGTCACGGCGGCAACTGCAGCGTTTTTGTATTCGCTCTCTTCAAGCACCACTGGCTCTTTTTTGGCTTCAGCCCTTACAAAGCCGATCTGCAAATTCGCCAAAAAAAGCTTAAAAATCACATAAAAAATATAGATAAATAAAAGTGTATAAAACATATTCTCCCTTAAATTTCATAAAGACTAAAGCAGCCATAGTCCGTTCTAACTGCAAGTTTGCCATCTATAAATTTAGCCTTGCAGCTCTTTACGACGTGATCTAGTGTAAATTCCACCCTCACGTCGCCACTTTTTAGATTGGTGGCATATGCCCTGCTTTGATCTATCACCACAAGCTTGCCAGCTACGGCGTCAATGCAAAACTCGCTCGCTCTTAGGTATTCGTCCTTGATCCAAGGCTGCTTTGATACTTTTGCGCTTTTGATATCCACGCAAAACAGCTTGTTTTCAAGATAGCGCCTAACCAAAAGCGTGTTTTCGTCTAAAAAGTAAATTTTATCAAGCGCTCCAAATTCAGCTCTTACTTCACTTAAAATTTCGCCATTTTTCGTGTTTAAAATTTGCACTTCATTTTCTTTGGTGCAAAGTACGAGCATGCTAGCATCCGCACTAAGAGCTGCACAAAGTATCGGCACGTGGCTTTTTTCGCTGCATTTATACTCGCCTATCTTTGAAATTTCACCATCTCTAAAGGCAAAAATTTGCCCAAACATACCAAAAACTGCTACGTTATTTGAAGCGCAGATAAAGCTTGCTATCTCGCTACTTCTTTTGAGATTTTGCTTGGCTAAAATTTCACGAAATTTAGCCTCTTTTGGCTCAAAAATGTAAATTTCATGATCAAGATCTAAAAGTAAATTTTCGCCTACGCACTGAGCGTCCCACGCAAGCGGCTTTGGTAAGGCGATCTGCTCTTTTATAAGGCCATTTTTATCAAGCCTAACCAAAAGATCGTCCATCATGCCGCCATCTTTTTGGCCGCCACTTTTATAAACCTAAATTTCCTCTCTAACACGTGCAAACGAAAGCGCACCAGTGTATCCACCACCGATATAAACGTGCAAGCTCGCTTCTCCTGCTTTTGCTTCGCTATCTTGCAGGACAAAGCCCTTTTTTAGGCTCTCCCACTCTTTTTTTACGCAGGCTTTTTTAGCCTCTTGCTCGCTTACAAATTCTTTTTTAGTTTGCTTTGTTTTGCCACTTTTTAGATTCACGCTCACTAAAGTTTTATCCTCTACGCCAAGCATCAAACGCTCACCGCTATCAAATTTTACAAGCTCGCACATATTTTACTTCAAAAAGTTGTCGTAAAAGCTACTGATAAATAGCACCAAAATAACAAAAGGCACGATAAATTTGATGTAGAAAAACCAAATGTTTATAAGCTTTGCGTACCTTTCGCTGCCTTGCAAGATCTCTTTTTTCGCTTCATCTTTTAGCACCCAGCCCAC
>CAUSWS010000159.1:0-3742 GCA_963535265.1 uncultured Campylobacter sp.
GTCGTTGCCATCGTGCTTTCGCTACTTGCTCATGATAAAAAGCAAGCTTGTCTAAAACCGCTTGAATTCATCCAGCACTACGTCTTAAAGCTTCTTACTTGGCTTATGTTATTTAGCCCAGTGGCGGCCTTTTCAGCGATGGCTTACTTGATCGGTAAATTTGGCATCGGAACGCTTCTTGGTATGATGGAGCTTCTTGTCGTTATGGCGCTTGCAAGCTGCTTTTTTATCTTTGTCGTGCTTGGCGTCATTTGCTACTTTGCCAAAGTCAATGTCTTTAAATTTATGCGCTTTATCTCAAAAGAGGTCTTGGTCGTTTTTGCGACAAGCTCGAGCGAAACAGCTCTTGCACCACTTATGCAAAAGTTAGAAGCAGCTGGCATAAATAGAGGCGCAGTTGGCCTTATCATCCCAACTGGCTACTCATTTAACCTTGACTGCACCAACATCTATCTAAGTTTAAGCGTTATCTTCCTAGCGCAAGCATTTAATATCCCACTAACTTTTGAACATCTAATAAGCATACTAATCGTGCTAATGATCACAAGTAAAGGCGCCGTTGGCGTTACGGGTTCTGGCTTTGTCGTCCTTGCTGGCACACTAAGCGCACTTCCAAGCACTGGCATACCAGTAGTCACCGTGGCTGTGCTACTTGGCGTTGATAAATTTATGTCAGAGATGCGTGCTGTGGGTAACCTTTGTGGCAATGCCGTTGGCTGCATGATCGTATCTATCTGGGACAAAAAGGTTGATATGGAGAAATTTAGATACGCACTAGATCATCCAGACGAATTTCACTTCCACTCATAATAGAGTTTTTTAAGGGGCAATCGCCCCTTTTTATCTTAAATTTACTTCAAAACTTAAAGCGCTTACTCCCTATTTTTACAATACCAAATGAAAATTTAGAAATTTTATTTTTAAATATAGAAACTAATATTATAATTATTGAAAATTTTAATTTGGAGGAGCTATGAAGACATTAGGCATCATAGGCGGCATGGGACCACTTGCCACGGCTGATTTATACAAGAAGATCATCGATATAACCCCAGCAACTTGCGATCAAGAGCACCTACACATCGTTATCGACTCATACGCACAGATAGAAGATAGGACAAAATTTATCATGGGCGAGGGAGAAAGTCCGCTTCCAAAGCTGATTCAAAGTGCTAAACTTTTAAAAAATGCAGGATGCGACGCGATGCTAATGGCTTGCAACACGGCTCACTACTTTGCTCCAAGTATCGAAAAAGAGGCTGGAGTGAAAATTTTGCACATTGCAAAAGTTACCATAGATGCCTTGCAAAAGAGATATCCGCACGCTAAAAATATCGCTGTCATCGCAACAAGTGGCACAAAAAAGGCTGGCGTTTATGATCAAATTTTAAAAGAGCGCGGGCTAAAGAGCGTGGATTTTAGCAAAGAGACGCAAGATGTCATCATGGAGTGCATCTACAAAGGTGTCAAAGCTGGCAAACTAGAAGAGTATGTGCCGGTATTTTATGAAGTGCTTTCAAACATTGAAGCTGACGTTTATATCGCAGGCTGCACCGAGATACCAATGTTTTTACCATTTATCAGTAGTGAGTATAAATTTATAGATGCGACATTTGAACTAGCAAAAGCTGGCGTAGAATTTGGCTTAGAAAAGAGAGTATTTTGATTAAATTTAGCCAGATATCTGGCTAAATTTTTGTTTTAACTACAAAAACCCTACAACTTATACTAAAAACAACAGCGACTTTTTATAGTAGCAATTTGAGATCAAATTTAGCTGGAGTATTTTGGCTAAATTTTAAATTTTTAACTGCAAAAGACCACTTTTATTATTTTTTTGAGCTTAGTAAAAATAGCTCTTTAGTGAGTTTTCTGAAATAGAGCATTTTGTTTTAAATTTAGCATGGGGCGTCCTGGCTAAAATTTTAATATTTAACCTCAAAGACCGCACTACTTACAATAAATTTAACAATAATTTTTTATATTAGAAATTTTGAGATTTAAAGAGATTACAAAATATTTTAAATTTAACTGGAGCATTCGGGCTAAAATTTGATTTTTAACTAAAAGGGTCGCGTGTATTAAAATTTCTGGTATTAGGCAATTAAATTTTTCGAGTATTTACAAAAAGCAAATTTTATAGTGAAATCTAGAAAATATCTTTAAATTTGGTTGGGGCATTTTTGCAAAAAGTTTAAAAATTAAATTTAAAAGTGAGCTACGTTTTTACTATTTGAAAGTTTAAATTTAAAAAAGCCTTGTAGGCAAAATACCCACAAGGCTATAAATTTATGCTGTTGGGCCAGCTTTGGCGTATTCAACGCCCTCTTTTACATCTTCATAACGTTTGAAATTTTCAACAAACATTTTAGCAAGCTTGTCGCGTGAAGCGTTATACTGAGCTGGATTTGCCCATGTGTTTATAGGATTTAGCAGTTTTGTCTCGACACCATCAAGCTCTTTTGGGATAGCGAAGTTAAATTTATCAAAATTTTCAAATTCGCATTTTGTGATGCTGCCGTCTAAGATCGCATTTATACAAGCACGTGTTGCTTTTATGCTCATACGCTTGCCAACGCCGTAAGCACCGCCGCTCCAGCCTGTATTTACAAGATAGACATTAACGCCGTGCTTATCGATTTTCTCACCAAGCAGTTTTGCATAGACGGTTGGGTGAAGTGGCATAAATGGCTCGCCAAAGCAAGCGCTAAAAGTAGCGACTGGCTCAGTTATACCGCGCTCTGTGCCAGCAACTTTTGCTGTGTAGCCGCTCAAAAAATAATACATCGCCTGCTCTTTTGTCAGCTTTGCAACTGGAGGAAGCACGCCAAAAGCGTCAGCGCTTAAAAAGATGATATTTTTTGGATGTCCCGCGCTTGAGCTTGGCTCGTAGTTGTCGATGTGATAGATCGGGTAGCTCACACGTGTGTTTTCAGTCTTTGAGCCATCTTTGTAATCAACCACGCCGTTTTCATCAGCCACGACGTTTTCAAGTAGCGCATCACGCCTGATCGCCGCGTAAATTTCTGGCTCGCTGCTTGGATCAAGGTTAATACATTTTGCGTAGCAGCCGCCCTCAAAGTTAAATACACCATCATCGTCCCAGCCGTGCTCGTCATCGCCTATTAGCTTGCGTTTTGGATCGGTTGAAAGTGTCGTTTTGCCAGTGCCAGATAGGCCAAAAAATAGCGCCGTATCGCCCTTTTCGCCTACGTTTGCAGAGCAGTGCATGCTTAGCTTGCCTTCAAGTGGCAGCCAGTAATTCATCATAGAAAAAATGCCCTTTTTCATCTCGCCGCCATACCATGTGCCGCCGATCACTGCGATATTTTCTTCGACGTTAAAGATAACAAAGACTTCTGAATGTAGCCCCTCAGCCTTGTAGTCTTCATTTTTTGTCTTGCAAGCGTTATATACTACAAAATCAGGCTCAAATTTAGCCAGCTCCGCTTCGCTTGGGCGGATGAACATATTTTTTACAAAGTGCGCTTGCCACGCTACTTCAGTGACAAAACGAACTGATTTTTGGCTCTTTTTACTAGCTCCACAAAATGCATCTTGGATGAAAATTTCTTTGCCACTAAGCTGCTCTTTTGCTTTTTTAAGAAGCTTGTCAAAAAGCTCTTTTGTGATAGGCTGATTTATCTTGCCCCAAGCGATGTATTTTTGGCTCGGATCTTGTTTAACAAAGTACTTATCTTTTGGGCTTCTGCCAGTAAAAATACCAGTATCAACCATAAAT
>CAUSWS010000160.1:0-3706 GCA_963535265.1 uncultured Campylobacter sp.
GGTCCCGTAGCTCAGTTGGTAGAGCACTACCTTGACATGGTAGTGGTCGATGGTTCGAGTCCATTCGGGGCCACCATTTATTTTCAATCATTTTCAGTTTCTGTAAGCATTTAAAAACAATTCATATAATAATTTTGCAGCAAAACAACGATACAAGATGTATTATTAGTTTTAGCAAGGAGCTAAATTTGCAGTATTTAATCCACTTTGAGCCAAAATACTCACTAAAAACATATTACACCTATTTGACATTAGCTTTTTGCCATTGGCATTAAATGTACCAAACGTTTTTATATTTCTCTTAATAATGTTGTTTTCATATCGTCTGGGTCTTCATTTTGGGATAAAAATGTTAAGAATGTATGAGTTTATTACTTGCGTAGATAAAAAAATAATAGATAGCCTAAAAATCTCTATAAATCAATCACTGGATGTAAATTTATTATTTGTAGTGGCTATGGCTGTAATGAGCTTTTTTCCTGAAATGATAGGTTTAGTGCTAATTACTCAAAGTGCTTTTGAAATTTGTGTAAATTTAACTTTGATTCTTTTTTTCTATCTTGTGTTTAAACTAAAAAAGACAAAGTATCATTGAAATTTATTACTAGCGTAAAACAAAAGATGGCTCTTTTAGAGAGATAAATTTACTTCAAATACTCTTTTACGTCGTACTCTTTGCCAGCATCGTGATCTTTTAAAAGCCTTGCTACAACTGGGCTTAGAAGGATAATGGCGATCAAATTTGGCACGACCATAAGGCCATTAAACATATCAGCCAAGCTCCAGACGAAATTTACCTTTTGTAAGCTTCCCAAAAAGACAAAAACGACTACCAAAATTTGAAACGCCCTGACCGCTTTTGCACCAAAAAGGTAGCGCACGTTGATCTCAGCAAAGTAGTACCAGCCAAGTATGGTCGTAAATGCAAAGAAAAATAGGCAGATCGCTACAAAGCTATATCCACCAGTTTTGCCAAAGATGTGCGACGAGAAGGCCTCTTGCACCAAGGTGATGCCTGTAAAGACTGCCTTGCCGTTTTCAAAGCTGATGACATTTGCAGTAAGCACCACAAAAACGGTGATATTTAGCACGATAAATGTATCTACAAAGACGCTCATTATGCCAAGGACGGCTTGATCGACTGGGTGTTTGACGTTTGCCGCAGCGTGTGCGTGCGGAGTAGAGCCCATGCCAGCTTCGTTGCTAAAAAGTCCCCTTGCGATGCCGTATCTCATAGCAGCTGCGATGCTAGCTCCAGTTGCGCCGCCCCAAGCAGCCGAAGGATCAAATGCAGCTCTAAATATTAGCGAGATCGCCTCTGGAATTTGCTCGAAATTTAAAGCGATGATAGCTATGCCAACGATGATATAAAGCAGTGCCATTAAAGGCACGATCTTTTCAGCGACCCTTGCGATCGCTTTTACGCCACCTATAAAGATGACTGCGCATACGACGGCTAAAAACGCACCTGTTAGCCACTGCGGTATGCCAAAGGCGCCGCTAAAACCGTCTGATATGGAGTTTGCTTGAACCATATTGCCGATAAAGCCAAGTGCGATGATGATAGCGATAGCGAAAAATCCAGCTAGAAATTTCGCCCATTTGCCCTTTAATCCACGGCTTATGTAAAAGGCTGGACCGCCTATCGTGTGACCGCTGTCGTCTTTTGTGCGGTAAATTTGAGCGAGGCAAATTTCAGCAAAATTTGTAGCCATGCCTAAAAAGGCTGCGCACCACATCCAAAATATGGCTCCTGGACCGCCCATGATAAGAGCTGTCGTCGCACCCACTAGGTTGCCAGTGCCAACTTGCGCGGCGATCGCAGTTGCGACTGCTTGAAACGAGCTCATACCAGCCTTGCCAGCAGCCTCGCCGTGAAGTGAGAAATTTCCAAAAAGCTTGCCTAAACCCATTTTAAATTTAAAAATCTGAACAAAGCCAAGTCTAATGGTAAAAAATAGTCCAGTGCCGCAAAGTAGGGCGATAAGGAAGTATGGACCCCAAAGAAATGAATTTATACTTTCAACGCAGTTATTTAAAATTTCAGCAAAATTTGTAGGCATTTTTTAACTTTCGTGATTGATTTGGATTTGAGAAGTATATTTGAAAAAATATAAAATTTAAATTAACTACTAAAAAATCATAGCCTAGCTAAATTTTTATAAAAGCGCCCTGCAAAACCACGCTTGAGTAGTAGTAAAAGCTGTAAAATAGCCTATCGTCATAGCTTAGCTCGTCTTGCTCGATGATCTCAAGATACTTTGGCTCTAGCATTTGCTCCATTTTTGCAAGCGGCTTTGCATGCTCCATCTGCTCTACTTTTTCGCAAATTTCAAGCATAAGTTTAAAAAACTCTTCAAGCTTACGTGAGATAAATTTAGCTGCTTCGCCTTTTTTGCTTAGCGCACTTTTATAAATTCGCACCAAAAAAACGAGTGCAAAGGGCGTTGCGTGCCAAAAAGTCTCTTGATACTCGCACTGAGCCACTATCTCATCAAGCAGATCACTAAGCTCATTTTCATTAAATTTGCTCTTTTTCACAGCCTTTGCAAGTGTGTTTAAAATTTGTGCAAAAAGCTCCGCCGTGCCGTAACTGCAGCTTAGTCTATCCCATGGCACGTTTTCTACTCTTAAATTTGCGATATATTCTAAATTTTGCTCGTTCATCTGCACTCTTTTGAAATTTATCCTAAATTTAGCCCTTTGACCTTATCTTTTCTAGCCACTCATTTAGCGTTTTTTCAAAGCCTATGCCCTTGCTTTTGTAAAAAACGAGCGGTTTTTCTAGGTATTTTTGCTTGACCCAGCCGCCAAAATCATGCGGATAAAGGTAGTCTTTGCTCTCTTTTGTGTGATTTTTTAGATATGGCGGGATCTTTAAAATTTCCTCGCTTTGCACGTATCTTAGGGCGGCATTTATCGCGTTGTAGCTGGAGTTTGACTTTGGTGAGCTGGCTAGATAGACGGCGCACTGAGCCAGTATGATCCTAGCCTCTGGAAAGCCTATCTCTTTTACCGCGCTTAGCGTGCTGGCGGCTAAATTTAGCGCATTTGGGTTTGCGTTGCCGATGTCTTCGCTGGCAAATATCGCCATGCGTCTTGCGATAAAGTCCGCGCTCTCGCCAGAGTCTATGAGCCTTGCGAGATAGTATATGACGGCGTTTTCGTCGCTTCCACGCAGGCTTTTTATAAAAGCACTCGCTAGCTCGTAGTGCGTGTCGTCCTCTTTTGCCCCCTCTTTTAGGGCGTTTTGGCGAAGTGTTTTTAAATTTTCTAGGCTCACATTTTCATCAAGCGTGACGGCAAATTCGAGTAAATTTAACATAGCTCTTGCGTCGCCACCGCTACTTTTAAAGAGATACTCTTTTGCTTCTTCGTCAATACTAAATGAAATTTGCTCTCTTATCTTGCCAAGAAGCTCCTCAAAATCGCCACTGCTAAGCGGTCTAAACTCAAAGAGCATCGAGCGGCTTCTGATGCCTGAGCTTAGCGTGAAAAAGGGATTTTCCGTGCTTGCTCCGATAACTAGGGCTTTGTAGTTTTCCATGGGGATGAGCAGTGCTTCTTGTTGTGTTTTGCTGAGCCTGTGGATCTCGTCTATGAAAAATAGTGGCTTATTTAGGGCATTTTCGTAGTTTTTTAAAATTTTGCGAAAGTCATCTATCTTTAAATTTCCGCCGTCAAACTCGTAAAAGTCGTAGTTTGC
>CAUSWS010000161.1:0-3698 GCA_963535265.1 uncultured Campylobacter sp.
TGCATCTCATCAGGCTCTGAATTTTCAAAGATTATGGCCGTATCGGCTCGGGCGGAGTTTTCAAAAAAGGCGTTATTAAAGCTATCGGCTTTTTGATTGGTTAGAATTGAGAGCATGGCTGCCAAATAATCAGGCTCTCCGTAAAATCTAGAGTTTGGAGAATAATAGTATAAGTGTTTTGCATTAAGTGCTATTGATTTATTGTTTTTTACTTGAAATATTTCTTTGCTTTCGTTTACTCTAGCTTCGATAGAGGGAAGTATATAAAGGTTTTTACCCGCAATTTCAACAAAAGCATTTCCAAAAATTTCAAGATTTAATATAAACGCATATAAAAAATCTTTGGGCGTCATAACGCCACCTTCAAGCTTTGAGCCATCTTCTATATTAGATAACAGTGATGCTTTTAATTGCACAGCTCGCCTGTGATAGGTATTGGCCAATCTATCAAAGCTAAAAAACGGCTCTATTAAGCCTTGCGAGTCTTTGCTTTCTTCAGTAAGCTATGCGCTACCTTGCGCTGCTTTAAAAATTCTATCCATATTTATCCTAAAAATTTTTAATCCAATTCTACGATAAAGATTTTTTGCTTTCTAGCAAGATAAGACATATATGTCTTATTTAGGTTTTTTAAAATCTTATTTTTGGTGAAAATGGCGGAAAAAATAAGGAGTAAGCAGTGGCTAGAGAGATAACCGATATGCAAATCAAGTTAATTTCGCTGGTATCAGCAGGTGCTAACAATAAAAAAATTATCTACAAAAATGAGAATTTTAACGAGCTGTTAAGAGTCGATTTTAAAAAGAGTGATGCGGAACAAGGAGTTGTTTACGGGATAGTTTATGCCCCTAACGAAGTGGATACGCAAGGAGATTTTGCAAATGCTGACGAAATCAAAAGGGCTGCTTATAACTTTATGAAAGGATCGGACCTTAGTTACTGTATAGATGTAAATCATAATTTTAATATCGCGGACGCCTATATATGCGAAAGCTGGATAGTAAAAAGCAAAGATGAATTCTTTAATGAAGAGGGAGCGTGGGCGGTAGGCATCAAAATAGAAGATGAGGAGCTGCGAGAGATGATAAAAAACGGAACGATAACTGGACTATCAATGTATGGCAGTGGAGTGATAAAGGGGAGCGAAAAAGAAGATGTCACAAAAGGCGGCGTGATAGCGGCGCTAAAAGAGTTTTTCGGCTCAAGCGAAAATTTTAAAAAAGAAAGTTCAAACAACAAAGGAGAAACGATGGATGAAAATAGAGTTGCCGAGCTTGCAAAAGCTGGCATTAGTGCAAATGACGCAAGGCTTGAAACACTTGAAAAATCGGTAAGTGAGCTAACCGCTAAACTTGACGCGATAACAAGCGAGTTAAGCAAATCAAAACAAGACGTAACGATCGAAAAAACGCAAAATCACGCAAGCAAAGGAATACTATAATGGACGGATTAAACGATATTTTAAAAGGCTCTATGAATGCCACCAACGTTACTCTCTCGGGCTCACTTACACCTGAGCAATCGCATAATTTTATAGACGTTATTAAGCAAAATAACGGCTTTTTGCAAAAAATCCATACTGAAAAAATGGGTAGACTTACTAAAGAGCTTGACGCGTGGGACGTAGCAAAAGGAATTTTGGTGCGCGTAGCTAGTGGCGAAAAACCAAACGACTCACAAAGATCGGCTTTAAGCAAAGTAGGTGCAAAGCTAGATGCCAAAAGCGTTCAGCTATTCGCTCGCATCTTGCAAGACGCGTTAGAAGACAATAAGTCAAACACTAATTTTGAAAAAGAGACCTTTGACGCATTTGCCAAGGCTTTCGGTAACGATTTAGCGCTTCTTGGATTTACCGGAGAGAGCGATACTTACGACGGAACTTTTAAGACGCTACATAAAGGCTGGCTACAAGTAGTCAAGGACTCTAGCGACGCGGTTAAATTAACCTATACGGCAACGGAAAAGGTATCAAATAGGCTAAGTGCGCTAGTCGGATCCATAGACCCAGACATCGTAAGCGAAGCTAGGATTTTGATAAACCCTTCCGACGTTCAGGAATACAATAAAGAGCTAAGCACACTAAATTCGCCGCTTCATCTCGTTCAAGGCGGAGCCAACCAAATACTTGGCATTCCATTTGAAATAACTCCTCTTATGCCAAAAGGCACTTATCTAGCTACTCCACTTAAAAACTTAGTTTTAGGAGTAGTTTTAGACATCCGTCGTAACCGCTGGTATGACGCTGAAGAGTGAGCTTTAAAATACGTATTTGATGTATTTACTGATTATGAAGTAGTCGTTAAAAATGGGCTAGCCTTATGAGTAAGGCATAAAGGAGCGAGCATGGTATACATAGCTAAAGGCAATATATGCGTAAAGGGAAATTTCGTTAAAGAGGGTGAGACAATCACCCTTAATCAAAACGAAGCTAAAAAGTATTTGGACTCCTCAATGATAGAGGTTTTTGAAGAAAATGACTCAAATACGCCGATACATGATCAAGGCAACCCCGCATGCAAGGCGAGGGCGTAAATTTTATAGGGGTTAAAATACCATTTTTTAGACTTCTTACCCGCTGGGGCAAAATCCTTAACGGGTATAACAGCCTACCTAAACAAGGCGTAAAAAGCGAGTTTGATATAGATTATTTGGTGTGGCTGCCGATCATAAAAGGCTATGCCACGCTAAACGACCTACGCACTATTTACGACCTAGAAGACGGAATAGCAATGCATGAAGTAATTATCGAGCTACTAAACGAGGAGCGCCGAGCCTTAGAAAATAAATAAGGCTTAGCCCTCTATTTTTTTACTTCTATTTTTTATTATTTCTATTTCGTCAAAAGTTAAATTACTCAAAAAATCAAGCAACTTAAAGCGCCAGTTATCCTCCCCTGATTTAGCCCAATCATTTAATGTGGCGTAAGGTATGCCAAAAATTTCGACAAAATCTTTGCGCTTAGGTGTTTTATTTTTTTGCATTTTCTAACTCTTTTATGCGTTTTGTTAGCTTATGGTTACGCCACATCTCATAGATTAGGGCGATACAAACTACTAATTGAGCCACGTCAAAAACAACATCCATTTTAAGCTCCTTATAAAGTGTAGTGTCTTATAATCGAACTCAAGGGGGTGGCTCAAAGCCACCCTTTAAGGATTTCTATTATCGCTAGAAGTGCGGCTAACGCTTCTAGCAACTCTTTTAACCCTTTCAGAAATATTTTCATATTTCCTCCTTGAGTTCTTATTATCAAAAAGGCTTTTTATCCCTTTTGATAAGATAATTATATATTAATAAACATTATTTTATGCTTAATAATTATGTATATCATAATTTTATCTAACAAAACCACAAGCCGAAGCCGTTATTAAAATTTATTCTAATATGCCCCTAAAAGGATATATAGTGCTATTAGATGAATTTCTTTATAAAATCGGTTTTGATGTTGATAGTGGCAAGATAAAGCAAATAGAACAAGGGCTAAAAAATATCTCTAATATTGCGAAACAAACAGCCCAACCCATAAGTGACGCAGTAAAAGCTGGCATGGAAAGAAACGCCGAGCTGATAGCAAAACTAGAGCAAGCCAAAAATAAAGGCGTAGAGTGGTGCGAGGAAGCGAAAGGGCAAGCTGAGGAACTCGCTGCAGGTTTTCATGAAGTGGCAAAAGCAGAGGAAAAGGTCGGCGAAAAAGCAAA
>CAUSWS010000162.1:0-3693 GCA_963535265.1 uncultured Campylobacter sp.
TATGCCCGCTCACCTCGGCCGCCATGTCGATATTTAGCTCCTTCATCGCCTTTTTTATATTGCTGTGGCCTGTCTTGCCCATGAAGCTTTTGCCGCCGTGCGCGTCGATCTCATCGTACATATTTTGCGAGCATTTTACCTCGCCCAGCACTCGCGGATTTTTCATCGCAAGGCTATATAGATAGGCTAGTTCGTCGCCTTTTATATTGCGTTTTTTGGTTAGAACCGCTATACGGTCGCCGTCGCCGTCAAAACCAAACCCTATGTCAAATTCGCCCTTGAGCGCGGTTTTTAGATCGCTTAAATTTTTCTCCTCGCTAGGGTCGGGGTGATGATTTGGGAAGTTGCCGTCGGGTTCGCGGTATAAAATTTTAGCGTCTAAATTTAACGCTTCGCAAATTTCGGGCAGAACCGCTCCGACTGCACCGTTTGCGCAGTCGATGACGATTTTAAGCGGCAGAGCCTTTAAATGCGCAAACTGCTCTATAAGGAAATTTTTATAAGGCGTCGCGATGTCGAATTTTTCGGCTCTCAAATCGTCCGGGATTTGCGTTTTTGCCGCGATGTCGTCTAGCACGGCAACTTTTAACTTTTGCAAGTCCTTGCCGAAGTAACTATCCTTAAAAATCGTGATTTTAAAGCCGTTGTACTCTTTTGGATTATGAGAGCCGGTTATCATTACGTTTGCGTCAAATTTGTCCGCAAACACGCTAAAATACCCGACCGGCGTCGGTAGCAAGCCGATATCGTAGACCTTGATCCCGGCTAAATTTAGCCCACTAACCAACCAGCCGAAAATCTCGCCCGCGCTTAGCCTAGCGTCATATCCTACGCTAACGTTTTTTGCGCCCCTGCGTAGCATTTCTCGGCCCAAATTTAACCCGATCGCCTTGACGCTTGTTTCGTTTAGATCGCGCTCATAAACGCCGCGGATGTCGTATTCTCTAAAAATTTCATCATATTTCATAAATAAATCTCTATTTATAAATTTTTAATTATCTATATAATTTTATATACCAATTTTAGAACTAGGATTTTACTTTAACAAACATTAAATAAAAATAAATATTGTAAATCAAAGAAGTAGAGAGATGTAGCAAATCGTAAGTTTAGATAAAAATTCGAGCTAGAAAGCTCTAGCTCGAAAGGGGCTGCTACATCATGCCGCCCATACCACCCATTCCGCCCATGTCAGGCATTGCAGGCATTGCTTTTTCTTCTTTTATCTCGCTGATAGTTGCTTCAGTGGTTAGTAGCAAGCTAGCCACGCTAACAGCGTTTTGTAGCGCAACTCTCTCAACTTTTACTGGGTCGATGATACCAGCTTCAAACATATTTACATATTCGCCAGTTGCAGCGTTAAAGCCAAAATTTGCATCTTTGCTTGTCTCAACTGCGTTTGCTACTACGCCTGCGTCAAAGCCAGCGTTCTCAGCGATTTGACGAAGTGGAGCACGAAGCGCTCTTCTAACGATCTCAGCACCGATTGCCTCGTCACCTTGTAAATTTAAATTTACACTCTTTGAAGCAAGGATAAGAGCCGAACCGCCACCTACTACGATGCCCTCTTCTACAGCTGCACGAGTAGCGCTTAGAGCGTCATCTACGCGGTCTTTTTTCTCTTTCATCTCTGTCTCAGTCGCAGCACCTACTTTGATAACTGCCACGCCGCCACTTAGTTTCGCAAGGCGCTCTTGAAGTTTTTCTTTATCATAGTCGCTTGTTGTTTCTGCGATTTGAGCTTTGATTTGAGTTATTCTAGCGTCTATTGCTGACTTCTCGCCTGCGCCATTTACGATAGTTGTGTTATCTTTGTCGATAACTACGCTTGAAGCTTGTCCAAGATCGTTTATACTAGCACTCTCAAGTGTTCTGCCTAACTCTTCGCTGATAACCTCGCCACCTGTTAAGATAGCGATATCTTCAAGCATCGCCTTTCTTCTGTCACCAAAGCCAGGAGCTTTTACAGCTGAGATGTTTAGCACGCCACGAAGTTTATTTACAACAAGCGTTGCAAGTGCCTCACCCTCGATATCTTCAGCGATGATTAGAAGTGGTTTGCCACTCTTTTGTACTTGCTCAAGCACTGGAAGCAGGTCTTTTAAATTTGTGATCTTCTTGTCAAATAGCAATATGAATGGATTGCTTAGCTCAACTTGCATCTTTTCAGGGTTTGTGATGAAGTATGGGCTTAGATATCCGCGGTCAAACTGCATACCCTCAACAACGCTTAGCTCGTCTTGGATAGACTTTGCCTCTTCTACTGTTATGACGCCATCTTTGCCGACTTTCTCCATCGCATCAGCGATAAGTTTGCCGATACTCTCATCTGAGTTTGCTGAGATAGTAGCGATCTGAGCGATCTCTTTTGAGCCAGAAACTTTTTTAGAGATGTTTTTTAGTGCATCTATAAGTGCCGCTACTTCTTTATCCATGCCGCGTTTTACTTCGATAGGATTTGCGCCAGCAGTTACGTTTCTAAGACCCTCTTTAAATATCGCGTGAGCTAGCACAGTTGCTGTTGTAGTGCCGTCGCCTGCTTGGTCGTTTGTCTTGCTTGCTACTTCTCTAACTAAGCTTGCACCCATATTTTCGATAGTATCTTTTAACTCAACCTCTTTAGCCACGCTAACGCCGTCTTTTGTGATGTTTGGAGCGCCAAAGCTCTTTTGGATAAGGACGTTTCTGCCTCTTGGTCCCATTGTAACTTTTACAGCGTCATTTAGTTTTTTTACGCCCTCATATAGGCGGTTTCTTGCGTCATCAGAGTAAAAAATTTCTTTTGCCATTGTCTTTCCTTTTTAAATTATTTAATCACGCCTAAAACGTCGTCGATGTTTAAAACAAGATATGTTTTATCATCTAAATTTACCTCAGTACCAGCGTATTTAGCAAATACTACTTTTTCGCCAACTTTTACGCCCTCAGCTTCAGCGCCAACTGCTTTTACCTCGCCGCTTAAAGGTTTTTCTTTTGCGTTATCAGGTATAATTATGCCCGAAGCTGTCGTCTTTGTCTCTTCTACGCGTTCGACTAGGACACGCTTGCCTAATGGTTGAAAGTTCATTGTTCATCCTTTTAGTTTAATTGTCTTTTTTAGCACTCTTTATTTTTGAGTGATGAGATCCTAGCATTTTTTTCTGAAAAAGTCAATAATTTATAGTGAATTTTATTAAAAACTTTAGTCTAAGTGACTAAAGTTTTATGATATGTAAAACTAATATAAAGGAATTTTATGAAAAAAGTAGCTTACATAGTTGGCGCGCTTGTGCTCATAGTGGTTTGCATTTTTGGCCTTTTGTTTAGCTCTTTTGGTAATAAATTTATAGCCAGCAAACTAGAAAAAGAGGCACTCGCTCGTGGTATTGATCTCAAATTTAAAGAGTTTAATCTTGGTCTTAGCACGCTAAATTTAGAAGCGACCGTGATGAACGCCATAAATTTAAAGGCAAATGGAGATCTATCCTTGCTTGCTCAAAGTATGAATTTAAACATAGATATAAACGCCGACAAGGCAAAGGCTAGCGAGCTTGGACTAAAAAAGGACGTCGCGCTTAAAGCAAACGTTGCTGGAAAATTTAGTGATTTTAAGGTAGTGGCAACTGGCACGGCGCTTGGTTCAAATATAAATTTAAACACAAATTTAAAAGACTACCTGCCAAAAGCTCTAAATCTTGACGCTAAAAATATCGA
>CAUSWS010000163.1:0-3687 GCA_963535265.1 uncultured Campylobacter sp.
GCGAGCAGATGTATGGCATCGCTAAGCTAAAAAGAGACTTTGCAAATGCAAAATATGTTGTAAATTTTGGTCACAACCTCTTTGAGGGCATCGTCATAGCTGATGCAAAAAAGCTTGCTAAATTTGCAGCCAGCAAAGACACAAAGTTACTCGTGCTTGAACCAAGATTTAGCGTTGTAGCTTCAAAGGCTGATGAGTGGCTACCAGTTAAACCAGGAACTGACCTCGCCTTTGTTCTAGCACTTATCAACACTTGGATACAAAATGGCACTTACGATAAAGAATTTATTGAGAAATTTACAACCGGCTTTGATGAGATCGTAAAGAGCGTCGAGGGCAAAACGCCTGAGTGGCAAGAGGCAATCACAGGCATAAAAGCAAGTGATGCTAGACGCATCGCTGATGAAATTTACAAAGCTGCTCCAAGAGTTATCATCGACTTTGGACACAAGACGACCACCACAAGAGCTGAATATATGAGGACAAAAGCCATCATGGTGGCAAATGCGATGATGGGCAACTGGGAGGTTAAGGGCGGTCTTTTTGGTGGCAAAAATGCAAAGACCTTTAACAAGCTAGTTGGCGAGGATAAATTCCCAGTTCTTAAAAACCCAGATGATAAATTTAAAGTGCCAAAAGTCACTAGACTAGACTTTGCTGGCGAGGCTGGAGCGCATAAATTTGTAAGCAGAAAACATGGCGTTTTGATGGATATAGATAACGCTATCTTAAACGAGAAGCCTTACGCCATAAAAGGTTGGTTTAACATCCGCTTTAACCACCTCATAAACGTTGCTGAGACGATGAAGAGCATAGAGGCGATGAAGAAGCTTGAGCTTATCGTAGTGAGCGATGTCTATCTAAACGATATGGCGACCTTTGCTGATGTTATCTTACCTGAGAGCAGCTACCTAGAGCGCGACGAGGGCATAGAGGACAAGTCAGGACTAAAGCCAGCTTATATGATAAGAAATAAAGTCGTTGATCCAGTTGGCGACACTAAAGATGGGGCGTTTATCTTTAGAGAGCTAGCACGCCGCATGAAGATAGATGAGCTTTACACTTGGAACGACATACGCGAGTTTAGGATGCAGCAAGCTGGCGGAGATGTAAATTTACTTGCCGCACTAGAAAAAGACGGCTTTATCACGTGGGACGAGCCGGGAATTTTATTTAGAGAAAAAGGCATGATCGATAAATTTATCGCTAAATATCCAGTCGCATCTAAATTTGTAGGCGAGAATGGCCTAATGGACGATATGGCTAAGCTTAAAACAAAAAGTGGCAAGATAGAGCTATTTTTACCTGATGTCGAGGCGCAGTTTGCAGGATATGGCGCGCTAAATGATAAAGATATGGACACGTTTGACGGACACGAGCTTTGCCTAACTTGCGGCAAAACGCCTATTCATACCAACGGTCACACTCAGACAGTGCCATTTTTAAATGACCTTATGAGCGATAGCCCTATCTGGATCAATCCAAACACCGCTAAAAAGCAAAATTTACGTGACGGTGATACGGTTTTAGTCAAAAATAAATTTGGCGAGCAAAAGGGCAAGCTTATGGTGACTGAGGGCATTAGAGAAGATACGCTCTTTATCTATCACGGCTTTGGACACATCACACCAGGTCTTAAGGGCATAGATCACGTAGGGCTTAACACAAGCGTGCTTCTTGATCCAGCTGAGGGTCCGGTGGCTGCGACTATGGTTACAAATGTTGGCGTTAGCATAAGTAAAGCGTAAGGATAGAAAATGAAAAAATATATGATGATACATGATGAAAATTTATGCATCGGCTGTCAAGGCTGCTCGGTAGCTTGCAGAAGTGCAAACAACGTGCCAAGGGGACTTTACCGCTTGCAGGTGCATGCAAAGATGAGTGGGATATTTCCAAATTTAAAGACTGACTTTTTACGTCAAAGCTGCGTTATGTGCGAAGATGCACCTTGTGTTGAGGTTTGCCCAACTGGTGCTAGCTTTAAAACAGCTGATGGCGTGACGTTGCTTGATCATAGAATTTGCGTTAGTTGCAAGTACTGCATCTTAGCCTGTCCATACGACGCTCGCTACGTCTTGCCAGATGGCGAGATAGGCAAATGCACATTTTGCTATGAGAGTAGGCTAGAAGAGGGCAAAGAACCAGCTTGTGTTAGCGTCTGCCCTACAAATGCCCTAACTTTTGGCGACGTAAATGATGAAAACTCTAAAATTTCAAAGAAACTAAAAGAGAGCAAATACTACTTGCCAAAAGCGGAGTTAAACACAAAACCTTCACTTGCGATGATCGCAAATACAAAAGGAGCACACCATGAATAACATGTCAGGAAGCCTAGCTCAATACACAGAAATTTACTGGGGCTGGCCGATAGCTTTTTATCTATTTTTAGCAGGACTTAGTGCAGGTGCTAGCATCGTTGCTGTACTCATCTCAAATAAATTTGGCAAGGATAACTACTACTTTAAAGCAGCCGCTCTTATCGCTCCAGTGGCGATCATCCTTGGACTTGCTCTTTTGGTGCTTGATCTTGGCAAACCGCTTAGCTTTTACTGGATACTTTTGCTTTATAACTTCGACTCAGTCATGTCAATAGGCGTTGCACTGCTTCTAGTTTATACGCCTCTTAGCGTTATATACGCGGTTGGTGCGTTTAAAAATGAGATCGCGTCGCTTAAAATTTCTCTTTTTGACGCGCTTGCAAATTTAGCTAGCAAGCTTTCAGGCTTGCTTGGAGTTTTGCTTTTCATCTTAGGCATCGGCGTTGGCGCATATACGGGCTTTTTGCTAAGCGCAGCTCACAAGATCGCACTTTGGAACACGCCAGTTTTGCCACTATTATTCTTAGTCTCTGGCTTAAGCTGTGCTGGTGCATTTACACTGCTTATTGGAGTGCTAAAGGATGAAACAAGAGAGCAAAATCAAACTGCACACTTTTTATTAAAATTTGACTTTTTTGCGATAATAGTCGAGTTTTTGCTAATAGTTGCTCTTTTTATGGTCGTAAAAGGTGCAAGTGCAAGCGGCGCAGATGCCGTAGCAAACGCACTTAGTGCAAATTCTCTTGGGCTGATGTTTTATATCGGCGTCATAGGTCTTGGTATGGCTGTGCCTATCATCTTGGACTTAAGCGTTTTAAAGGTGCATGATTTCAAACGCGAATTTGCCGTGCTTAACGCTATTCTAGTCATTTGTGGTGTCTTTTTGCTAAGATATTACATAGTCTATGCAGGACAAATTTTTATTTAATACTTAAAAAAGAATTTTAATTTGAAATTTACCTATTAAGTATTACAATAGATAAAAATCTTATTAAAGTTTGTTTTTTAGGAGAGCATTTTGAAGATTTTGCTTTTAGAAGATGATTTGGGGTTTCAAGAGAGCGTCTGTGAGTTTTTGCAGACGCTTGGTTATGAAGTTACAGCGGTGAGCGACGGTCAAGAGGCTTGCGATCTGATAGAAAAAAATTTCTATCACCTTTTTATACTTGACATAAAAGTGCCTGGAGTAAATGGTCACGAAGTTATCAAGTATATAAGAAGTCTAAATCCAAACGCTCCTATTATGATAACGACATCTCTAGTCGATATAGACGATATGGCGATTGGCTACGAACTTGGCTGTAATGAGTATCTAAAAAAGCCATTTGAGCTAGCTGAGCTTAAATTTAGAGTTGCTGAGCTTATG
>CAUSWS010000164.1:0-3656 GCA_963535265.1 uncultured Campylobacter sp.
GGTTATTTTGGTGTATCAAAGCGATCGCCTCTTTGCGGTCGTGAATTTCTACATTATGTTTAAGCGCTTCATTTGCAACAGCAAAAAGCATGGTGTGACCAGTTGCATCAGCTGTATAGCAGGTTCTCCATTTTTTTGTACCACCAAAGTCACGTGAGTGGATAAGTCCGTGAACCTCTTCTTTTTCAACGATAGTTGTCTTTTGAGCGTTTATGATAGCGCTTCTTTCACCCTTTGTTATCCTAGTCCAAGGCACGCCCCAAGCTGCAAGCTGTCTAATAGCTTTTGGAGCAGTTTGACAAAACATACGCGCAACTTGTTGATCACAACCCCAGTCGCTACCTTTTACTGTGTCAGCAAAGTGTACATCTTCGTTATCGCCTTCACTCATTTTAGAGTTACCAAGGCTTGCTTGCATGCCACCTTGTGCAGCAGCAGAGTGAGAGCGTTTTACAGGGATGAGGCTCAAAACTACGGTGCTTAAACCCTTTTCTCCAGCAGCCACAGCAGCTCTAAGACCAGCTAGACCACCACCAATTACCAATGCGTCATAATATTTTACATTCATCTTCTAGCTCCTTTTTAATGGCTGATCCACACGAAATCGGCGATTAGCGCGATCACAGCAAGTATGCCATAAATGACAAATACAACTGTCTTTGCCTTATTTCTTTTGGCAAACATTTCGTGTTTATTTACGCCATCGATGCTTACCCACTTGACATATAAGCGGTACATGCCAACGCCAGCGTGAACGACCATGAAAACAAGTAGTGCGAAGTAGAAAATTTCTAGTTTGTGAAACGCAGCAGCTGACTTATCAGCTGTGATGTGACCACCAAAGATGATATCGATTATGTGGGCGCTTGCTGCAAAAAATAGAGCAAAGCCTGTTAAAAACTGGAACCACCAAAGTGTGGTATCAAGGTGCTTCATGCGGTCTTTGTGGCCTCTAAACATTAAATATTGTCTGTAATTTGCAGGAAATTTTCTCATGGCCAAGAAGGCATGAGTAACAAAAACTACAAAGATAACAGCAGCTATAACATTTGTGATCCACCAAGTAGCCTCACCAAATAAAAATTTAGCCTCTGCAAATCCTACGACAGCGTTAAATGCGTCTTTGCCAAGTAGTATAGTAGAAGTAAAAACCATATGGCACAATATGAAACAGGCTAGAATAAATCCTGTAATACTTTGCCATCTATCCCAAGCGGCTGGTGTGCGGCTTTTTTTGCCGTCCGACCGTTTCCCCAAAAAACCTTCTATAAGCCCGGTCATGAGCCCTCCTAAGAAATTTGAAATAAGTTATCATTTCTTAATACTAATTTAAACATTAGCATTAATTGATAAAGCTAATGCTATCAGAACTTTACTTTAATAAATTTTAAATATTGACATTAAATTTTCGTAAAACTCTTATAAAGTTTAATATAGACAAAAATTCCGAGCCCACACATAATAAGTGATAAAATTTGCCCCATCGATAGACCAAAGATAATAAATCCAAGTCCAGAATCAGGCTCTCTGTAAAATTCGCAAATAAATCTTGCAAATGTGTATAAAATGGCATAAAGTGCTATGAGTTCGCCATTAAATTTCTTATATTTTCTATATAAAAATAAAATGACAAAAATAACTAAACCTTCTAAGAATGCCTCGTAAAGCTGGCTTGGATGCCTTGGCTGACCAAAGACATTTATCGCCCAAGGCACGTCTGTGACGCGTCCAAAAAGCTCTTGATTTAAGAAATTTCCTATCCTGCCAAAGGTATATCCAAAAGGTATGCAGATGGCACAAAGATCAAGCAACTGCCAAGCGTTTTGCTTATATTTTTTGCAAAATAAAATTGTCGCTAGCAAAAAGCCAACCACGGCGCCGTGATAGCTCATGCCGCGAATTCCTATAAACTCGCCGTTGTGGATTGGATTAAAAATTTGCCAAGGCTGCGTTAGATAGTAGCTTGCTTCGCCAGAATAGACTAAAACCCAGCCAAGTCTAGCGCCTAAAATAATGCCTATCTCTACCCAAAAAAAGTAGTTATCCAAAAGCTGATTTGAGATAGGGATACCATCTTTTTTAACGAGATACTTTGCCATGGCAAGTGCTAAAACAAGGGCTAAAATATACATAAGCCCATACCAATGCACGCTAAAGCCAAAGAGGCTAAAGGCGACTGGGTTAAAGTGGTTATAAATGTCGTTCCAAATTTCCATTTTTTACTTTCTTTTTAAATTTATGCGATTTTACAATTAATAAATAAACAGCGCTTTGCTACCAAGTGGCAAGGCTAGAAATTTAAACTCGCTTGCTTCAAATTCTTTGCAAAATTTAAATAGCTCAGCAAACCAAGCCTCGTTTAAATTTACGCTCCAGATCGCTCCAAGGTCATTAAATTCTCTTTCAAACTCGCTTAAATTTTTAGTGGCGAAGTAGTGCTCAAAGCGGCTCATCAGCGAAAATGGGGTAAAAAATTTAACCTCATCTTTTATCTCAAATTTTATCACACCACCATCTTTTATCGCCTCATTTATCGCTTCATTCACAGCCCCAGAGTAGGCTCTGACTAGCCCTCCAGTGCCAAGCTTTATCCCGCCAAAATACCTGACTATCAAGACGCCAACGTTTATGAGCTCAGCGCCTCGCAGGGCATTTAGGCTTGGCTGTCCGCTAGTGCCCTTTGGCTCGCCATCATCACTTTGATTTTCAACGATTTGTCCGTATTTGTTTAGCTCTCTTGTCGCCCAAACTACGTGAACAGCCTTAAAATGCTCCTCTTTTAGGCGCTCATGCAAGCTTTTAAACGAGCTTATGGGGCATAAAAATGCTAAGAAATTTGACTTTTTTATATCAAGCTGGGCTTTGAAAATCCTATCAATCGTCTGCAAATTTGCCCTTTTTTTTAAAATTTTAAAAATCTTATCAATTTGCTAATTAAAGCCTTGTAAATTCAGATAAATTTATATTATTAAGGAAAAAGATAGTAGAATTTTGCAACTTTTCACGAAGGACTAAAATGATACAAACTTGCCTATTTCCAGCGGCTGGATATGGAATGAGATTTTTACCAGCTACAAAATCGCTCCCAAAAGAGATGCTACCGATACTTACAAAACCGCTCATTCACTACGGCGTTGATGAGGCGCTTGAGGCTGGCATGGATAATATAGCCTTTGTCACAGGACGCGGAAAAAGGGCGCTTGAGGACTATTTTGACATCAGCTACGAGCTAGAAAAAGAGATCGCAGGCAGCTCAAAAGAGTCACTGCTTAGCGAAGTTAGAAATTTAATGAGCTCATGCACATTTTCATTTACTAGACAAAATGCTATGAAAGGGCTTGGACATGCCATTTATACAGGCAAAACTCTAGTTCGAGATGAAGCTTTTGGAGTCATTTTGGCAGATGATTTGTGCATAAATGAAAACGGCGAGGGCGTGCTTTCTCAGATGGTTAAAATTTATGAAAAGTATCGATGCAGCGTCGTAGCTGTGATGGAGGTGCCAAAAGAGCAGACTAAGTCTTACGGCGTCGTAAGTGGTAGGTTTATAGAAGATGATCTCATAATGGTTTATGATATGGTTGAAAAGCCCGATCCTGCTGAGGCTCCGACAAATTTAGCGATAATTGGCCGCTACATCCTAACGCCAGATATTT
>CAUSWS010000165.1:0-3588 GCA_963535265.1 uncultured Campylobacter sp.
CTCTCAAATTTATAACAAGCTAGTTGAAATGGGATATATAAAACTAGATAAAGTTGCTGAGAAAGAGAAGAAATAGAATTTTTTAAGTATATGGGGCAAGCTCTATGATTTTGAAGCTTATATGCAAAATTTAGAGCCAAATAAACTCTAAATTTGCGAGTAAGTTTCTGAGTATATTCTTTTTGGATTTTGCTTTGCAAGCTACAAACAGAATGTAATTCAAGGTTTTTATCCTTTTTTAACAAAAATATCAAGCTTGCAAATTTTAAAATTTCATTCTCTCGCAAAAAATGTCTACTAAAATTTGGCTTCGCTTTTAGATTAGCTCAAATTTACATCTTTGGGGGCAAATATTAAAATCTTACTCACTCGCCTTAGCAACTTACTAAATTTAGGGCACATAGTCATTCGCCACTAAAATCAGAGCCTACTCGTTTAAGAAATTTTAAAATTTCTTAAAACAATACGCATGCCGTGCAAAGCACTAGTGCAACACCTCTAACGTTCGAAGGCTTTTACTTAAGCTTGACTTTTTGTCTGCCGCGTTGTTGCGAGCATACAAGGCAAAATTTAAGCCCTCATTGTCTCCCTTTGAATAAAATAAATTTACAAATTCAATAAAGCCTTTTAAAATTCCATTCACTCGCAAGAATTGACTACTAAAATTTGGTTTCTCATGAAATTTCAAAATTTGTCTGATGTTTATCTGACTTGATAAAGAAAATTTTATAAATTTTTAAAATCTTACTCACTCGCCTTAGCAGATTACTAAAATTTATGGCTCATAGTCACTAGACACTAAATTTAAAAGCATGATATGCTTGCTCATAAATTTTAAAATTTGTTTGAGTTTCTTGTCATAAACCGCATGCAGCGCTTTAGCGCCATTTCATGTACCTTGAACGTGCGAGGGGATTGGAGGATTTAAAAAGTGAGATAATGGGACGGCTTTGCTTCGCAAGCTCACAACTGCAAGCAGACCGTAATTCAAGTCCCCTTGTTTCCCTTTTGAATAAAAGTATCACAAATGGAATTTTATATTTTTTCAAATTTTAAAATTTACTAGAAATTTTCGTGTTGTATTGTTGAATTTATTAACTACTTCTATGCGCTATATGGCTTTTGTTTATATTTTAGGATAGTCAAAATTTATAAATTTCTCTAGCCCCCCAAGTGAGACAAAATGGGGCTAGAGTATGGATTATTTTTTAGCTACAAGAGCATTTTTTAGCACATCATCGATCGTATCAACTGCGATGATCTTCATGTCGCCTTTTACTTCAGCTGGGATATCGACAAGGTCGCGGTCATAGTTTTTGCGAGGTATGAGCGCTGTTTTGATGCCAGCTTTGTGAGCGGCGATCAGCTTCTCTTTTAGCCCACCGATAGGCAGCACCCTGCCACTTAGTGTGATCTCGCCAGTCATTGCGATGTCGTGTTTGACCTTTGTGTCAGTTAGTATCGATGCGATCGCAGTTGCCATAGTTATGCCAGCGCTTGGGCCGTCTTTTGGCACCGCACCCTCTGGCACGTGCAAGTGAAGGTCGTAGCGTCTATAAACGTCGCTGGCTTCGAGCTTGTGCTTGTCATCGTCAAATTTTGGCACGATACCCATCGGCACTTTTAGCTTTTTGTTATCGATCAGCACTTTTACGACGCTAAATGCGATCTGAGCGCTCTCTTTCATTACGTCGCCTAGTTGGCCGGTGATTTGCATATTGCCCTTGCCTTGGATCCTGATAGCCTCGATCCTTAGCACGTCGCCACCGACACTCGTCCACGCGAGGCCATTTACCAAGCCGATCTGATCTTTTTTATCCGCTGGCTCGATCTCATAGACCTTTTTCTCTAAAAACTCTTTTAAATTTTTAGCCGTGACGCTGATCTTGCCCTCATTCTTTTTAGTGAGGATATTTTTGGCGACTTTTCTTAGTATGTCAGCGATCCTGCGGCGTAAATTTCGTACGCCACTCTCTCTTGTGTAGTCGCTAATTATTAGCTCAAGCGCCTCTTTGCTGATGCTTACATCGCTTGGTTTTAGGCCGTGCTTTTTAAGCTCTTGGGGCAAGAGATATTTTTTAGCGATCTCAAATTTCTCTTGTGGGGTGTATGAGCTAAGCTCGATAAACTCCATCCTGTCGCGAAGTGCGGCTGGTATCATGCTCACGTCATTTGCTGTGGCGATGAAGATGATCTTGCTAAGATCGATGTTGAAATTTAGGTAGTAGTCTCTAAATTTGTTGTTTTGCTCTGGGTCTAAAATTTCAAGTAAAACAGCGGTCGGATCGCCTCTGTAGCTTCTGCCGACCTTGTCGATCTCGTCTAGTACAACCACTGGGTTCATCTGCTTGGCTTCTATGAGCCCTTGCACGATGCGGCCTGGCATAGCGCCTATATAGGTGCGGCGGTGGCCTCTTAGCTCGTTTACGTCCTCAAGTCCGCCAAGTGCGATCCTAACTAGCTCACGCTTTAGCGCCTTTGCGATCGAGTTTGCAAGGCTGGTTTTACCCACGCCTGGAGGGCCTGCAAAGCATAAAATGGCGCCGTTATTTACCTTCTCACCAACTCCTCTAAGTTCCAAAAGCTCACGCAAGGCAAAATACTCCTCTATGCGCTCTTTTGGCTTCTCTAAGCTGTAGTGGTCGGCATTTAGGTGCTTACTCACTTCGGTGATAGATGACTTTTTCTTAGCTACATTTTCAAATGGAATTTCAAGTACCCAGTCAAGGTAGCTTTGCAAGGTGTTTGCATCGGCTGAGTCTGGGTGCATGCGAGAGAGCTTGTCTATTTGTTTTTTGATCTCTTTGTAGGCGTCCTCAGCCATAAATTTCTTCTTCGCATCAAGCTTTTTATTATACTCTTCAAGCTCTTCTTCTCGGCTCGTGTCCGCTCCAAGCTCAGCTTGAATTTGCTTTAGCTGCTCTTTTAAAAAGTACTCTTTATTCGTCTTGTCGATCTTTGAATGGACTTTATTTTTGATCTCTTTTTGAAGCTTGTTTGCCTCGATCTCTTCGATGACATAATCGATGAGCTTTAGTAGGCGCTGCTCTAAATTTTCCTCAACAAAAAAGCTATAAGCGATCTGTTTTTTTAGACGAAGCGCGCTTGAGACTAAGTCGCAAACTCTGATCGCTTCAGCGCTCTCTTCGATCGTTTTTAAAAGATCAGGTGGGAAAAAGTGGCTAAACTGCGAAAGCTCTCTTACCTTTTCTCTTAAAACTACGATGAGAGCGTCAGTTTTGACCTGTGATGGGCGCTTGACGTGGAGCATATCGACGATGCCACGGAGCGGATTTATGCCTGATTGCTTTAAAATTTTGCCTTTGTCGATGCCCTGAAATAGCACTTTTACGCGTCCGTCAGGTAGAGGCACACGGCGCATTATCGTGCCGATCACGCCTGCGTCATAGATGCCGTCAAAGTCTCTAGCGCCGTCTTGCTGAGGCTTCGTAGGCACGACAAGGATCGGCGTCTCTCCTTGTATAGCAAGTTCAAGCGCTTTTAAATTTTCTTCGTCGCTTAAAAAAAGCGGTGTTATCATAAATGGATATAAAAATAGCTCGTCCTCAACTATGATAGGGATCTCAG
>CAUSWS010000166.1:0-3579 GCA_963535265.1 uncultured Campylobacter sp.
AAGCTCTTTTGCGTCTTTTCCATCTTTTGGATAGGTAACTACTAGATCGATCGGCTCAGCGTTTAAAAACTCTTGTATGCCAGTTAGTAGCTCACTAGCGCCTCTCTCGTTTGTGCCGTGAAGTACGACCACGTAGTGTTCATTTTCTCTTATGACAACGTCAGTTTGCCTTAGGATTTTTTCAAAAATTTCGCCATATTCTTTACTATTTGGCAAAGAAAAATATATCAAAGATAAATTTTTCGCATAGTCCTTTACGTTTTTGTATCGCTTTATAAAAGCTATCTCAAGATCGATTATTGATAAAATATCAACTGCCGAGAAGATTTTTGCCGCCATTTTTACACTCTTTTTACTATTTTGATTTTACGACGCTATTATATCTTGTAAATTTTCAAAAATAAAGACATTCATTCCATTTTTGTATTCATAGCCAAATTTTAGTCCATGAGCCTCAAGGATGTTGCTAACTATATATAAACCTAGACCAAAGCTCTTTTGCGCATCCTCGCCTTTGATAAATGGCTGGATGTAAAAGTCAAGGTCATTTTTTAGCTTCTCGCCTTGTGTTATAAATTTCATATGATCCTTGCTAACCATTATATTTACGTGCTTATCGGTTGAATACTTTATGCCATTATCTATCATATTTTTTATAGCTACTGAAAATAGCTTAAAATCAACCATCACCCTAACCTCGTCAAGCTCGCTGATACCAACGTGCTCTTTTTCGATCATCGCTATATCGATAGCCTCATCTATAAGATCTCTCATAAGGCAAGGAGTTTTATTTGTTAGACCTATCTTTGATGTGATCTGCTCGATCGCCGCAAGCTCGTTTATCAAATTTTCAAGCTTGTGAAAGACAGAGATGAGCCTCTCTTGATTTTTGCTTTTTTCTATCATTTGCGCAGCGATTAGCCCCTTTGTGATAGGCGTTTTTAACTCGTGCATGATATTTCTTAAAAAAAGATGCCTTGAGTCATTTAGTGCTTTGATCTGACAAACAGCGCCATAAAATGCCTCTGCAACTTCAGAAATTTCATCCTTGCCATTGCCGACATTTTGCACGCCGTCAAGCTCACCATTTGCGAATTTCACGATCTGACGCTTTAGCTTTCTAAGCGGTTTTATCTTATAGATGACAAAGATATAAGCAGCCAGCAAAATGACCGCAACTACGGCAAACACAGCCTTTATCACCTCGTATCTATAAGGCTGAAATTCTTTATCCATTAAAAGCTTTAGCTCGTCTAAATGCTCGATCTTTAGGTAGTGATGCTTATCATAAAGCAAGATCGCACTTGATCCTAGATCACTTGAAATTTCTTCTAAAACGGTTGCATTTTTTAAAATTTCTTCTTTTTCGTTTTTAGCGGTGATCTCTGGCATATCGATATTTGAGAGTTGGCGGTCGTACTGAGCTTTATTTATGATGCCACCCATGTAGAGCAAATTTGTCCTAGCGACATTTGAGTATTTGTTATTTAGCTCTCTTGTGTAGTTTTGCTTGTCAAAGCCCATGAGCCACAAAAACGCCAAAAAGATCGAAACAAGCGCAAGCCCAAAGATAAACGTTATCGTGATAAATATAGAAGATCTTGGCATCAAAGGACCAACTTATAGCCGATGCCGCGGATCGCGTGGATGTATTTTGGCTCTTTTGGATTTTCATTTAGTTTTTGGCGAATTCTGCCGATGATGACGTCGATACTTTTGTTTGAGCTATCTTCATTTATGCTCTCGCAGTTGTAGATGAGCTCCTCTCTAGTGACTGCCCCACCCTCTTTTTGAAGCAGATATTTTAAGATGTCATACTCCGCTGCGGTTAAATTTAGCACGCTTCCTTTAAATAAAATTTCTCGCTCAAATTCTTTTAAAACCAAGTCTTTGTTTAAATTTCTTGCCTCATTAGCTGGAGCGATGCTCTGCCTTCTTAGATGGCTTTTTATGCGAGCAAGAAGCTCTTGTGGGTCATAAGGCTTTGGCAGATAGTCATCCGCACCGTTATCTAGGGCATTTACTTTGTCCGTTATATCGTGCCTTGCGCTTGAGATGATTATAGGGATGTTGTGCTTTTTTCTTATCTCTTTGCACACCTCTAGTCCGTCCATGCCAGGGAGCGTAAGATCAAGGATAACTAGGTCAAATTCACTTGTATTTAAAGTAGATAGTCCGATATATGGCTCCTCAGCCGTCGTTACTTTTATGTCGTAGTTTTCTAAGTATTCAGTTAAAATTTCAGCAAGCTCCATATCATCTTCTATCATTAAAATTCTAGTCATGATCTTTCCTGTTGTAAATTTATTTTTAAGGATTATAGCAGATAAAGGTTTTAAAAATTTAAAAGAGTTAAGAGCTGAAATTTCAGCTCTTAAGTGGTTATTTTATAACAAGGCCTTGCATGATGCCACCGCGGTTTATCCACACTAGCGTCTTTTTGCCTTTTGCGTTTTTAACTGTGCTTGCAAATGTTTGAAGATCTTTTATGCTCTCTTCACCAACTTGAACTATCACATCACCTCTTTCAAAGCCAAAGTCCTCAGCTTTTGAGCCAGATTTTACGTCAGTTACAAGCACGCCTTGAGTATCTGGACTGATCTTATACTTAAATCTTATCTCATCGCTTAGATTGCTAACACTAAGACCTTCTATTATGACGCTTTTTGTCGCATCTTTTGCGTTGTGATCCATATTTACAAGCTTGATTTTTGTATTCATCACTTTATTTGATCGCTCGTAAGTTATATCAACGCTGCTATTTGGAGTTAGTGAGCCGATGAAATTTTTAAGATCATTTGCGTTTTTGATAGCTTTGCCATTTGCTGAAATAACCAAGTCGCCTCTTTTTAGCCCTGCTTCATCTGCTGGCATACCTTGCTCTACGCCGCTTATTAGCGCACCCTCTTTATTTGTATAAAGCTCTTTTTGCTCATCAGTTAAATTTGCGATAGTTACGCCGATAAATCCGCGCTCGATCTTGCCGTCAGTTATCAGCTTTTTAGCGATATCTTTTACCATATTTGATGGTATGGCAAAGCCTATGCCGTTGTTGCCACCACTTTTTGAAAGTATGGCTGAGTTTATACCAACTAAATAGCCCCTGCTATCAACCAAAGCTCCACCTGAGTTGCCAGGGTTTATAGAGGCGTCTGTTTGGATGAAATTTTCATATTGATTAAGCCCGATATCATCTTTATTTAGCCCTGATACGATGCCTTGAGTGATGCTCTCGCCCACGCCAAATGGATTGCCTATGGCAAAGACAACATCCGCGTCAAGTAGCTTTGATGAGTCGGCAAATGTTATCGCATTTAGGCCGCTTGCCTCTATCTTTATGACGGCTAGATCAGTCTTTGGATCGCTACCTATTAGCTTAGCTTTATACTCCTTGCCACCCTTTGCCAAGGTCACAACGATCTGGTCGCTATCTTCGATGACGTGGTTGTTTGTAACGATGTAGCCGTCATTTGAGATGATGACGCCAGAGCCAAGAGAGGTTGTCTTTTCTTTCTCTTTTGGTTTTGCAAAGTTAAATCCAAAAAATTCATTAAAAAACGGATCATTAAACATCTGCTC
>CAUSWS010000167.1:0-3562 GCA_963535265.1 uncultured Campylobacter sp.
AACCATTTGTTTTAAATTTATTTAAAATTCTCGAAAAAGTTTCTGGAGTCATATTGAGTATCGATGAAATTTTTGTATGCTTTAGTTCATTAAATAGATCTTCGTGATTTAAAATAAATCTAGCCACCTTCTCTTCGGAGCTAAGTATTAGTTCCTGGTGGAGTAAATTTGTAGTTATTCTTATCTTTTGAGCCATTGATTTTAGAAATTTCATACAAATTTCTGGCTTTGTTAAAAATTGTGCTTCAAATTTTTCATAATTTATCTTTAAAACCTCGCCAGAGATAGTAAAAATGGCGCTCGCTGGATAAGGGATATTTTCAAAATTTACAACTTCAGCTACAAAATTCATAGGTGCAAGCTGATGGATAAAAATTTCTTTACCATTTGCCGTAGTTTTATAAAGTTTAACCGAGCCAGTTATCAAAAATGTAAGCCACTTTGGCTCCTCGCCCTCTATAAATAAAAACTCGCCTTTTTTATATTTTTTAACAACACTTATGGCTTCAAGTTTGGCTAGGTCATCGGCGCTAAGACCTTGAAAAAATGGGATTTGTTCTATCATGTTTCACTCGCTTTTAAGATGAAAAAGCATTTTAGCATAAAAAATAGGACAAAATTTAACGGATTTCAAAGGGAGCTTTCTCCCTTTGATTGAAGAATTTATTTTTTAAGAAGATCTCTGATCTCAGTCAGAAGTGCTATATCAGCTGGAGTTTCAGGCTCTGCAGGAGCTGTCTCTTCTTCTTTTGGTAGTTTATTTTTAAGTGTATTTAAAGCTTTGATGACGCAAAAAATACAAAACGCAATGATTAAAAAATCAACCATTGTTTGTATAAATGAGCCATAGTTTATCGTAACAGCAGGCGCACTATCAACTGCTTCTTTTAGTGTTAGCTTAAGATCAGTGAAATTTACACCGCCTGTTATAACACCGACAACTGGCATGATAATATCACCAACTAGCGATGAAACGATCTTTCCAAATGCCCCACCGATAACAACACCAACTGCCATATCTATGACATTTCCGCGCATCGCAAATTCTTTAAATTCGCTGATAAAACTCATTCTTTCTCCTATAAATAGTTAAATTTTCGTGCGGATTTTATAAAAAATATGCTTTGCTTGGCCTAAAAATTTAAAATTACATAACTTTAAATTTATCAAGCTAGTGTTATAATCCAAACTTCAAATTTAACGTAAGGAATGAGCTTATGTATCGTTTTGCACCCTCTCCAACAGGAGATATGCACATAGGAAATTTACGTGCTGCTATTTTTAACTATATTTGTTCTTTGCAAGATAAAAGTGGCTTTATTTTACGCATAGAAGATACCGACAAAGAGCGAAATATCGAGGGAAAAGAGAAAGATATCTTAGAAATTTTGAGCAAATTTGGCATAAAACCAGAGCAAATTTACATCCAAAGTGAAAATTTAAAATTCCACAGACAGCTTGCATCAAAGCTTCTCATAGATAAAAAGGCCTTTGCTTGCTTTTGCACTGAAGAAGAGCTTGAGGCAAAAAAACAAAAGGCAAAAGAGCAAGGCGTGGCATATAGATATGACGGCACCTGCGAGAGGCTAAGCGACGCTGAAGTTTTAAACTGCGAAAAGCCATTTGTCATCCGCATGAAAAAACCAACACGCACAATGAGCTTTACAGACGCGATAAAAGGCGAGCTAAGCTTCGAGCCAGACGCTGTTGATAGCTTTGTCATCATGAGAGCGGACAAGACTCCAACATATAACTTCGCCTGCGCAGTTGATGATATGCTTGAGGGCGTGACCTTTGTCATACGTGGCGAGGATCACGTGAGCAACACACCAAAGCAAGACCTCATACGCGAGGGTCTTGGCTACACTGGCAAGATGAACTACGCGCATTTACCTATCCTTTTAAATATAGAGGGTAAAAAAATGAGCAAACGCGAGAACGAATCAAGCGTCAAATGGCTCTTTGAGCAGGGATTTTTACCTGAGGCGATCGCAAACTACTTGATACTTCTTGGCAACAAAACTCCAACTGAAATTTTTACGATCGAAGATGCGGTAAAGTGGTTTGATATAACCAAAATTTCACGCTCACCTGCTAGATTTGACGTGAAAAAACTTGAGCAGATAAATAGAGAGCACATCAAACTTGCTTCAAAAGAGCGCATAAAAGAGATATTTGGCGTGGATGATAGCAAGGTTGAGCTAGTTAAATTTTATACTCAAGAAAGCTCACTAGTGCCTGAGATAAAGGCAAAAGTAGAGGCTATTTACTCACCTAAAATAGCTCCAGATGAGTACAAAAATGAATTTGAGATCATCAAAAAAGCAGCTCGTAATTTAAAACCGTGCGAAACATTTGATGAGTTTAAAAAAGAGCTTATGAGCGCTACAAATTTAAAAGGTAAAAACTTTTTCATGCCGCTACGTGCGCTGCTTACAAACGACCTTCACGGCCCTGAGCTAAGCGAGCTCTATCCGCTCATCAAAGATGATCTAGGCAAAATTTTAATCTAGGAGCAAAAATGATACTTTCTACCCTATTTTCAGCGGTCGCAAACATTTTGCACCTTATCATCACGGTCTATACGTGGATCGTCATCGCAGCGGCTCTCATTAGCTGGGTCAAGCCTGATCCTAGCTCGCCAGTCGTGCAGCTACTTTATAGGCTGACTGATCCTGTTTATAGCTTCATCAGACGCTACATCAAAACAGAATTTAACGGCATAGACTTTGCCCCACTCATCGTGCTTTTAGCACTTCAACTCATAGATCAATTTTTAATAAGGCTTTTATTTGTTTTTGCTGCGTCACTTTAGTATCCTCTCTTTAGCCTGCGTTGCTCTTTTAGCTAAAATTTACACCTACGAGGAGCTAAAAAACGAGCCAAAAAGCCTTGCAAAAGACTACTACATAAACCGCCTTATAAACGAGGGCAGCTACACAAAGGAGCAGATAGCTGAGCTTTCACGCGACGTTTTTAGAAAAAGTGGCTTAGTTCAAAAATCAATCAATAAAATTTTACCTCCCAAAGCAGCCCCTAGCAAGTGCCCTGGCATAAGCGCAAGCAACATCACAACTGCTAGCTTGGCTTGCCAAAATTTACTAACAACGATGAGCTTTTCTCTAAAACTTGATGACAAAACTCGTGAAATTTTAGCGGCAAATCTTGCAAGCACAAATCCAGAAAAAGCTAGAATTTTACGCACTTTAAACGAGCCAAACCCGGCTCTTAGCTTTGCAAATGCAAACGATGCAAAGAGCTTTTTAGAGCTTTTTAATGCTTCAAATCCGCAAAGTAAAAATGCCCTTTTTAGCGTAAATTTTGAAGCAAATTTTATGAACAAGCTCTACATGCAAAAGGGCTTTACAAATTTATTAAACGACGTCGTGTTTAATAAAAAATATGAAAGCTTTAGAAGAAATTTACTTAGCATAGATCCTGCAGTCACTGAAAAAAGCGACGCATTTACACTTGGTCTAAACGCCATCTTGCTTGGTCAAAATGACGTTGCATTTAGTTTTTTCACAAGAGCTAAAAACACCTTTGATAGGGCTTGGCAAAG
>CAUSWS010000168.1:0-3555 GCA_963535265.1 uncultured Campylobacter sp.
AATATGGCTAAGACAATAGTAAGTGAAGTAAGAAAGAATAAATTTTAATCAAACTGCTTCATAAATCTTCATAAATTCCAACCTAGTTTAGACTGGGTTGGAATTTTAATCTTTTAAATTTTGAACTTTAAATTTAATCTTTTATTTAACTGCTTTAAATTCTAAACTTTAAATTTAACATACAAAAAGCTTCAGATAAATTTTAAAATTTGAAAAGATAGCTTGATTAAATTTATAGATTTCTCTTTATTTAAAAAGGAAGACAAGAGGACTTGAATTACGCTCTGCTTACAGTTGTGAGACGAAGCTAGAGTAAAGCCATCCCCTTATCCCCATTTATATCCCTCAAGTTTATGCTTGAGGGGGGGGTTAAATTTAATTTGTAAAAATAATTAAGATATTTAATAAAATTTACACTATTTACCAAATAAAACATAATTTTTATCCTATTATATGTGTTACTTTTCTACTCAACTATTTAAATAAATTTATAATTTATTTTTTTAAGATTTACTTGTAAAATACCTATAGTTATGTAAAAAAATTGCTTTAAGTTATCATCTTACTTCTTTTATAATGGGCTATTTTTATAAATTTTCTTAAACTAATATGTAATTATATATCTTAAGTTTATTAAAATTTTTATCTATGTAAATCAGTGGTAAATAAGTTTAATGAGGGTAATATCTCTTAAATCTGTTTAAATCTTTTAAGGAGAAAAAATGAATCGACGAGATTTCATCAAAAGTGCTGCAGCTAGTGCTGCTTGTGCTAGTGCCGGTATCGCTGTGCCAAGCTCGCTAAGCGCGGCAAATGAAGCTGAAAAAGGCTGGCGTTGGGATAAGGCTGCCTGTAGATTTTGTGGAACCGGATGTGGCATCATGGTTGCTACAAAAGAGGGCAAGATAGTAGCTGTAAAAGGCGATCCAGAAGCACCAGTAAATCGCGGTCTAAACTGCATCAAAGGCTACTTTAACGCTAAGATCATGTACGGCGAAGATAGGATCACTCATCCACTTTTACGTGTAAATGAAAAGGGCGAATTTGACAAAAAAGGTAAATTCAAGCAAGTAAGTTGGAAACAAGCATTTGACGTGATGGAAGCTCAGTTTAGAAAGACTTATGATGAGCTTGGACCTCACGGCGTTGGCGTGCTTGGCTCTGGTCAATATACTATCCCAGAGGGCTATACAGCTGTTAAGCTTATGAAAGGTGGCTTTAGAAGCAACAGCATCGATCCAAACGCAAGACACTGCATGGCAAGTGCGGTTCTTGGTTTTATGCAAGTTTTTGGTATCGATGAGCCATCAGGCTGCTTTGATGATATCGAGCTAACAGATACCATCATAGCTTGGGGCGCAAATATGGCTGAGATGCACCCGATCCTTTGGGCGCGCGTGAGTGATAGAAAGCTTAGCGATCCTGATAGAGTAAAGGTCGTAAATTTAAGCACCTACTCAACTAGAACATCAAATCTAGCCGATATCGAGATCATTTTTGCTCCGTCATCTGACCTTGCGATCTGGAACTACATTGCTCGTGAGATAGTTTATAACCACCCAGAGATGATAGATGAAGAATTTGTCAAAAAACACTGCGTCTTCACAGCTGGCCCAGTTGATATCGGATATGGTCTTCGTCCAGACATCCACCACAAAAAATATGCTCCAAGCGAGCTAGACACAGCTGCGACTGAGAAGTCAAAGATACTAAGCGAGGCTGAGGGCGTTACGCTTTCTTATCTTGGCCTAAAGGCTGGTGATACGCTAGAAAATAAAAATGCTGCAAAAGCTGGCGATCACTGGCAAATAACATTTGAAGAGTTTAAAAAAGCTCTTGCGCCTTACACACTTGACTTTACAGCTAAGGTAGCAAAAGGCGATCCAAACGAAGATATCAATGAATTTAAGAAAAAATTAAAAGCACTTGCTGATCTTTACATCGAGAAAAATCGCAAAGTTGTTAGCTTCTGGACTATGGGCTTTAACCAACACCAACGCGGTACATGGGTAAATGAGCAAGCTTATATGGTGCATTTCTTGCTTGGCAAGCAAGCACTTCCAGGCTCAGGTGCCTTTTCTCTAACTGGCCAACCAAGTGCGTGCGGAACAGCAAGAGAGGTTGGAACATTCGTTCACCGCTTGCCAGCTGACATGGTTGTTGGCAATCCAAAACACAGAGAGATCACTGAAAAACTTTGGAAACTACCTGCTGGCACACTAAATGCCGTACCAGGCTCACACTACGTAAAAATGATGCGTGATCTTGAAGATGGCAAGGTCAAATTTATCTGGGTTCAAGTAAATAACCCATGGCAAAACACTGCAAACGCAAACCACTGGATCAAAGCAGCTCGCGAAATGGACAACTTCATAGTCGTAAGTGACCCTTATCCAGGAATTTCTGCAAAAGTAGCCGACCTTATCCTCCCAACTGCGATGATCTACGAAAAATGGGGTGCATACGGTAATGCTGAGAGAAGGACACAGCACTGGAGACAGCAAGTACTCCCTGTTGGCGAAGCGATGCCTGATATCTGGCAGATGCTTGAGTTTAGTAAGCGCTTTAAACTAAAAGATGTTTGGGGCGAGAAAAAGCTAAATGACAAAGTGACACTTCCAAGCGTGCTTGAGGCTGCAAAAGCTATGGGATATAGCGAAGAAGATACGCTATTTGACGTGCTTTTTGCAAACGAAGATGCTAAGAAATTTAGCGCAAACGATCCGATCATGGAAAACTATGACAACACAGAAGTCTTTGGCGACAGCAGAAAAGTGATCGGCTCAGATGGTAAAGAATTTAAAGGATATGGATTTTTCATCCACAAATATCTTTGGGAAGAGTATAGAAAATTTGGCGTTGGCCACGGCCATGACCTAGCTGACTTTGACACTTACCACAGAGTAAGAGGTCTAAGGTGGCCAGTTGTCGATGGTAAAGAGACTCAGTGGAGATTTAACACTAAATTTGACCCGTACGCTAAAAAAGCCGCTCCAAATGATAAATTTGCATTCTACGGCAACAAAAACGCAGCTCTTCCAACAGGCGATCTAAAAGGTGTGAAAAATCAAGAGAAAACTCCTCTTGCAAACAAAGCAAAAATTTTCTTCCGCCCTTACATGGATCCATGCGAGATGCCAAGCAAAGATTATCCATTCTGGTTATGTACTGGCCGTGTTCTAGAGCACTGGCATACAGGTACGATGACTATGCGTGTTCCTGAGCTTTATAGAGCCGTCCCAGAGGCGCTTTGCTACATGCACGAAGATGACGCTAAAAAGCTTGGTGTACTTCAAAACGAGATCGTTTGGGTCGAGTCACGCCGTGGCAAGGTAAAGGCAAGAGTAGATCTAAAAGGCAGAAATAAGCCACCAGTAGGTCTTGTTTATGTGCCTTTCTTTGATGAAAACGTATTTATAAATAAAGTCTGCCTTGACGCTACTTGCCCTATCTCAAAAGAGACAGACTATAAAAAGTGCGCGGTTAAAATTTACAAGGTGTAAAAGTGGCTGATATGGAATTTTCAAGTAGGCGTGAAGCTTTGAAATTTGGAGC
>CAUSWS010000169.1:0-3512 GCA_963535265.1 uncultured Campylobacter sp.
AGATGACTGGCTGCGTGCATACGGCAAAGCTTTTTGTGAGCGAAGATAAATTTTATATAGGCGAGGATATCGCTCAGCACAATACGATCGACAAAGCCGTCGGAAAGGCCGTTTTAGACGGGGCTGATCTAGCTAATTCATTTTTGATGGTGAGTGGCAGGCTTAGTTCAGAGATGGTCGCAAAGGCCGTTATGCACGGCATCCCAGCGCTTATCTCAAGGACAGCGCCAACTAGCCTTGGCGTGGTGATCGCTCGTAAATTTGAGCTCACACTTTGTGGCTTTGCAAGAGGCGAAAACATCAACGTTTATAGCGGCGAAGAGAGAATTTATGAGTAAAAATTTAGAAGAGCTGATAAAACAAACGCTTAATAAAAGCGGCAAACTTGACTGCGGAACGGCCTTTAAGATCGCAAACAAGCTTGGCATAGAAGTTGGCGAGGTAAGCGACGAGGCAACTAGGCTTGGCATCAAGATAGATAACTGCGAGCTTGGGCAGTTTGGCGCTCTTGATAAAGACCGCGGTAAATTTACATTGTCACTAAAACTAAAAGAAGTGAGCGACGAAAAGGGCAGAGTTTTTTGCAAAGATGCAAGGGATATGGCGGCAGCTAATGGCGGACTAAAGACCATGCGCTCGACGCTTAGAGACTACGGCTTTGACGTGAAGTACTGTCAGCTAGGCTGTTTTAAGGAAAAGAAAGGCAAAAAGATGAGAGTAAAGACAAAAACTTGGATAGAAAACGACGAGGGCGAGCTTATATTTGGCAAGGGTAAAACCGAGGTTTTAGACGTGATAGCCGAGGTTGGCTCGATATCAAAGGCAGCTGAAATTTTAGGTATGAACTATAAAAAATGCTGGTCGCATCTACAAATTTTGCAAAAAAATTTAAAAGAAGATCTCTTTACGACCAAGCAAGGTGGCGGAGATAGCGCTGGCACTACGCTAAATGATAGAGCTTATGAGCTCATAAACGCCTATAAACAGCTTCAAAACGACATCGAAGACTATGCAAATAAGCGCTTTAAAGAGCTATTTTTAAAACAAGACGAAAAGAAAAACGATAAAAAATAAACCAAATTTTTAAAAGGAGAAAACATGTATGTAAAACTAAACGACAGGACTTATCTAAACAAAGATAAGATCACTAGAATCAAAATCGATAGCGTTCAAGACGGCATTCGTATCCGTTTTTACGAGTGTGCAAACCAAGTTGCTAAGAGCCAAAGATTTGAGAGTGAAGCAAAAGCTAACGAGTGGTTAGAAAAAAACTTCTTAAACAAATAATCACGCGAGTGGGCGCCCTGCCCGCTTGTAACCTCACTTTATACAAAATTTCATTATAATCGCACTTTTAACCAAAGGGAAAATCGTGCCAACTATAGATGAAGTAAGAAAAAATATCATTTTAAAAGATGGAATTTACTATTTTGACTACACGGCCTCAGGCCTTGCCTATGCGCCTATCGAAGATGAAATTTCAAAATTTTTAAAAACCTACGCAAACACTCACTCAGACAGCAGTTCAAACGCCGTGCTAACGCAAAAACACTACGAAAACGCAAGAGCTGAGCTAAAGGAGCTTTTGGGGCTTGATGATAGCTTTTATCTAATAGCAACAGGCCAAGGCGCAACGGCTGCGATAAAGAAATTTCAAGAGATAATGGGAATTTATCTGCCGCCAACCACAAGAGCCTTGATCGGCGAAGCAAATTTAAGAAGCGTAAATTTACCACTCGTGCTTGTTGGCCCATATGAGCATCACTCAAATGAGATCAGCTTTCGCGAGGGACTTTGTGACTGCGAGCGCATCGGACTTGATGAAAACGGCGAGATAGACTACGTGATGCTTGAGAGGACGCTAAAACTAAACGCAAAAAGAAAGATCATCGCCTGCTTTAGCGCCGCCTCAAACGTCACAGGCGTGAAAACCGACTACAAGAGAATTTACTCGCTCGTTAAGAAATTTGGCGGAGTGGTGGCATTTGACTGCGCAGCGACCAGCTCGCATGAAATTTTAGATGCCGATTACTTTGACGCAGCCTTTTTCTCGCCTCATAAGCTACTTGGCGGAGTTGGTAGTTGTGGGCTTTTGGCGATCAAAAAAGAGCTTTATACAAGTGATATACCAAGCTTTGCAGGTGGCGGCACCATCGCACTTGCGACGCCTTCAAAGCACCTTTTTATAAAAAATGTCGAGCAGCTTGAAGAGGCTGGCACGCCCTCTATCTTGGGGCTAGTGCGAGCAAGTCTAGCCTACAACTTGCAAGCGAGTGTCGGAGTAGAAAATATCAAAGCTCGCGAAGATGAGCTAGCAAATTTCTTTGAAAAAGAGCTTAGTAGCATCGAAGATATCACCATTTATAGTCCTAAAAATGCAGAAAAACTGCCTATTTTTTCATTTAATGTGCGTGATATTTCGCCTTATGACTTTGCTGCAACACTTAGCAACAACTACGGCATACAAAGCCGCGCTGGCGTGATGTGCGCTGGGCCTTATGCTTTTGATCTGCTGGGACTTAAAGAAAATAAGATCTTAGAGAAAAAGCCAGGTTTTGTAAGAGTTGGCCTGCACTACACGCACATAAAAGAGGATGTGCTCTATCTCATAAATGCTATAAAATCATCTATCAAAAAGCACCGCGAGCTTTGGGGCGAGGAAAAGGCGATGTATGAGATGTTTGGCGGGAAAATTTAGGTTAATTTTTTTGAGTTAAATTTAATATGTTTTGGAGATTAAGCGCTTTATTTTTAAATACCAGCACAGATACAACTAGCTATATCATAATCACATTGAAATTTTAAACGCTTTGCTTTCAAATAGCTTCTGTAGAATTAGCTATGTTTTTTAAATTTAAACAGGCTTATCTATATCAAATTTAGTCGGTCTGAAATAAAAATTTAAAATTTATCATAGCAACCCAGAAACCTAACCGCAAAGCAAAGCATATCTGCTTCCCCTTTTAAATTTAACTTATAAATTTAGTTGTGGATACAACTTTTGATTTGCCTAAATTTTAACAGCAAAGTCTTTTAAAAATAGATTTTAAAATTTAAGCATTTTGTTTTTTAAACAACTTCTGTAAAACTAGCTCTGTTTTTCAAATTTAAACTGGCTCTACCTATATCAAATTTGGTTTTGAAATAAAATTGATCATGCCAGCTCATAAGCCTAACCGAAAAACATATTTGCACCCAACAAAATACATTCAAATTTAACTTTTAAATTTAGTGGCAGCTACGGCTTTTACCATATCTTACTTAGCTTAAATTTTAGTGGCAAAGCTTTTAAAATTTGGATAAAGCTAGTGGCATAAATTTAACATTTCAGTTAAATTTACTAGCTTCAAAGTAGGTAAATTTAAATATTTTTAAATTTAAAAGCCGAAATTTCAAATTTCACTTTGAAATTTCATCTTTTATCTTTTGATAAAGCTCCAAAATTTCGTCTTTTTTGATGATGAAGCTATTTTTGTTTGCGATCAGATAGGCTGAGCTTTGCATGATATCGC
>CAUSWS010000170.1:0-3491 GCA_963535265.1 uncultured Campylobacter sp.
TCGCACTCTTTGTTAAAGTCGTTTTGGCTGATCTCTTTTAGGCGGTTTAGGCGCACCATCGCCCAAGGAGCCGTTGGGATAAAAAGATCATTTGATGAGTTTGGCGTGAAAAATGGGCTTAGCTCATCATCTAAATTTGCATCTTTTAAAGCAAAACTTTGCTCTCCTTTGCAAAATACTAGATCGCCAGAGAGCTTAAGCTTATAACAAAATGCCTTTTCAAAGCTCGTTTGCTCAGAGCGCAGCTCATCTAAAATTTGCTCTTTTTCAAATTTTACCTTTGCTAGCTTTGATATCGCAAGGGCGAGCAAGTCCGTCTCAAAAATGCCGCCATAAATTGAAATTTCTACACCATTTTTTAAAAGCGACCTATCAAATGCTCTTAAAATTTGCATAAATTTATCATCGAAATTTGCGATCTCAAGGTCCATTGATTTTTTAAATTTGCTATTTGTCTTTTTTGGCTCGTCTAAGGTTTTTGGCTCTAAATATTGTGATAATAAAAAGTATTTTAAGGTATTTGCCCTACTCAAATTTGCGCCTTATTTTGTTGTTTTTTAGTGATTATAGTCCATTTTATATATGATTAAACTAAACTTGTAATCATTGTATAAGTAATTTTTGGCTAATATCGCGGCTATGATAAAGGCAAAAAAGCACTTTGGACAGAATTTTTTACAAGACAAAGCGACACTAGATAAGATCATCCAAGCGATACCCAATGACGTAGAAAACGTCGTTGAGATTGGGCCTGGCTTAGGTGATTTGACATTTAGACTTTTGCAAATTTACAAGACGACCTCTTTTGAGATAGATTGTGAGCTGTTTCAAATTTTAAAGGTCAAATTTGCAAATGAGATCCAAAATGGACAATTAAAACTTTTTTGTAAAGATGCTTTAGAGCAGTGGCAGCAAGAGGGCGGACTAAGTAGCGAGAACTACTTTTTGGTCGCAAATTTGCCCTATTACGTTGCTACAAAGATGATACTAAATGCGATAGATGACGAAAAATGCCTTGGGCTTATTGTGATGATACAAAAAGAGGTTGCTCTTAAATTTAGTGCAAAGAGCAGGGATAAAGAATTTAGCGCTTTATCGATCCTCGCATCACTGCAAGGCAGGTGTGAGCTTTTGTTTGACGTGGATGCAAAACTTTTCAACCCACCTCCAAAGGTCACATCTTCAGTCATCAAATTACAAAAAACAAAAAAGATTTTTGGCAAAGATGGGATTTTCAAAGATGCAAAACAATACGAGGCTTTTAAAGCATTTTTAAGAGCTGCGTTTGCTTCGCCAAGAAAGACGCTTTTGAAAAATTTATCCACAAATTTTGATAAAAAGGCGTTAGAAGAAATTTTTGAAGACCTAGGCTTAGCTCAAAATTTACGTCCACATGAGCTAGATGTCGATTCTTATCTAAAAGTATTTGAAAGATTAAAGGAAGATAATGAACGACAAAAACGAAGAGAAAGTTGTAACTAACCAAAGCAAAAACAACAAAAGACGAAGATTTAGACCGAAAAATAAGCCAAAACAAGATGGCGAAACTACCGAGCAAACCTCACTAGCAAGCAAAAGCGTAATAGATAACTTCTTTGCAGCAGAGCAAGCTGAAAATGAAGCGCACGCCGAGCCAAAGAGTCAAAATCCTCGCCCAAAAAAGCAAAGAAACAATAAAAATCAAAACAAAAATGGCGAAAATAATAAGCCAAAAGAGCAAAAACAGCAAAAAGAAAAACCAAAACAAGAGCAAAAAGCTGAAGCTAAAAACGAGGCAAAAGAGCAAAAAGAAAAGCCAAAAAAGGCTAAAAAACCAAAGAAAAACTTGCCTGCAAAGCTAAATGGCAACGAGCAGTGGCAGCAAGATATTGCAAGCGCGATGGAGGCAAACAAAGCCACTCACGAGCTAAGACTTGAGCCACTAAAATATCTAAACTCAAGCGAGCATAAAATTCGCATAACTCCACTTGGCGGTCTTGGAGAGATAGGTGGCAACATGACCGTCTTTGAAACAGAAACCAGCGCCATCATCGTTGATATCGGCATGAGCTTTCCAAGTGAAAGCATGCACGGCGTGGATATCCTCATCCCAGACTTTGACTACGTTCGCAAGATAAAAGATAAGATAAAAGGCGTCATCATCACTCACGCACACGAGGATCACATCGGCGCGGTGCCTTATTTTTATAAAGAGTTTAAATTTCCTATCTACGCCACACCATTACCACTTGGCATGATAAATAATAAATTTGAAGAGCACGGACTAAAGCAAGAGCGCTCACTCTTTAGATCAGTCGAAAAAAGAAAACCATATCTCATAGGCGACTTTGAGGTCGAGTGGATACATATAACCCACTCTATCATCGACGCCTCAGCACTTGCGATCACGACAAAGGCTGGCACGATCATCCACACGGGCGATTTTAAGATCGACCACACACCGATAGATGGCTACCCAACAGACCTTGGCAGGCTAGCGTATTATGGCGAACGTGGCGTGCTTTGTCTATTAAGCGACAGCACAAACAGCTACAAAGAGGGCTTTACGAAGAGCGAAAGCAGCGTTGGCAAGACCTTTGACGCGATATTTTCAAAGGCAAAAGGCCGCGTCATAATGAGCACATTTAGCTCAAACATCCACCGCGTCTATCAAGCGATCGAATGGGGCTTAAAATACAACCGAAAAGTCTGTGTCATCGGCAGATCAATGGAGAGAAATTTATACACTGCTATGGAGCTTGGATACATCAAGCTCGATAAGAAAATTTTTATCGATGCAAACGAGGTTGGTAAATTTAAAGATGACGAGGTGCTTATCGTCACTACTGGCTCTCAGGGCGAGACTATGAGCGCGCTTTACCGCATGGCGACAGATGAGCACAAATATATAAAGATAAAGCCGACCGATCAGATCATCATCAGCTCAAAAGCGATCCCAGGCAACGAAAACAGCGTCTCAACGGTGCTAAATTTCTTACTAAAATCAGGTGCGAGCGTCGCTTACCAAGACTTTAGCGAGATCCACGTCAGCGGCCACGCAGCACAAGAAGAGCAAAAGCTGATGCTTCGCCTCATAAAGCCAAAATTTTTCTTGCCAGTGCATGGCGAGTACAACCACATCGCAAAGCACAAAGAGACAGCCATTAGCTGTGGCGTGGATGAGCGAAATATCTATCTAATGAGCGATGGCGATCAGATGGAGGTTTGTCAAAAATACCTAAAACGTGTAAAAACTGTAAAAACTGGCAAGGTCTTCATAGATAATCAAATAAATAAACAAATAGCAGACGACGTCGTGATCGACAGACAAAACCTCGCTGAAGCAGGTGTCGTCATGATAATCGCTCAAATTTCACGTCACGGCGCAAAACTCATCAACAAGCCTCGCGTCATCAGCTACGGCCTTGTGGGCGACAAGCAAGACGCTGAGTTTAGAAAAGAGATGGAGGGCGTGCTAGAGCAGTACCTAAGCAACGTCAAAGAGGAGCTTT
>CAUSWS010000171.1:0-3478 GCA_963535265.1 uncultured Campylobacter sp.
CGCCACTTGCAAAGATCGGCGGCAAGGGGCTTTTTACAAAAGAGCTTGAAGATAGTATGCTAAAAGGTGAGACTGATATCGCTGTGCATAGCCTAAAAGACGTCCCTGTAGTCTTTCCAGAAGGGCTCAAGCTTGCAGCCATTTGCTCACGTGAGGATACAAGAGATGCGATGATAAGTGAGAAATTTGCCAAATTTAGCGACCTACCACACGGCGCAAGGGTTGGCACAACGAGCCTACGCCGTAAGATGCAGCTACTTATCATGAGGCCTGATCTTGAGATCATCTCGCTTCGTGGAAACGTGCAAACTAGACTTAGAAAGCTAAAAGAGGGCGAATTTGATGCGATCATTTTGGCGATGGCTGGTATAAACCGCTTAAATATCAAGGCTGAAGTGGCGCACATATATACATTTGGCTTTGACGAGATGATACCTGCGATGGGGCAGGGCGCTCTTGGTATCGAGGCTAGAGATGAGAAGCAAATTTTAGAGCAGATTGACTTTCTAAACGACGAAAATGCGGTCATCGAAACGACCATAGAGCGTGACTTCGTAAGCGTTTTAGAGGGTGGTTGCCAAGTGCCAATAGGCATAAGCGCAAGATTAAAAGGCGATGAAATTTCTATCGATGCGATCGTTGGTCTGCCTGATGGAAGTGAATTTATAAAAGATAGCTTAAAGACTAGCAAGGATAAATTTCAAAGTGTCGGCAAGGAGCTAGCGCATAAATTTATAGAAAAAGGGGCGAGAGAGCTTCTAAAACGCGCCGAGGAGATGGCGAATATATGAGAAAAGCGCTTATTTTGGCGTTTTTGATGTCTGAGCTTTTTGCACAGGTAGATTTAGAGCTTATTTATTCGCTCTTTACCGATAAAAATTTCGATAAAAACATCTATTTTAAGGGCGAGATGCGAGATCGCTTAAAAAATAATTTTTACTCAGCCGACAAATTTGACGAAATAAAAGTCGCCAAACTTGGTCAGAGCAGCGAATTTAGTGGGATATTTCGCATTTGGCTCGCTTCTAAAAACGACGCATCCCTTGATCTATATATTTTTGCTAAAGATGACGGTATTTATGCGCTCAGATCGCTCGCGCAAACCGGCATCATAGAGGCAACGATAAAGGGCTATGAGGTTGCGAGCGAGGCGGAAAAGGCGCAACTTAGAGCTATGGGTGTAGATATAGAAAATTTAAGGCTGATTTTGGCAAGTGATAATACATTGCTAAAATTTGGACGCAAAAACGAGGCAAAATTTGAGGAGCTGTTTGCGCTATATCAAAAAGACGAAGTGGCGGCAAACGAAGTCGCAAAGCGGCTACATCTATCTCATGCGGCGTACGATGACGGAATTTTTGAGCTTATCATAGGCGGCGTAACGGATAATGTAGTGGGTTTTATTCGTGTGGAAAACGAATCTAATCTGCCGCAGATGAGTCCGAGCGAGTTTATAATGTTAGAACGGCTCTCTGCAAACTCAAAATGGTATCTTTTTAAGACGACTTAGACAGATAGGGGATAACTCGGGCCGGCTTGTGGCTTTTTACTTGCCTTAACGCTGTAAATTTAGCAAAGTAAAACTCGCATAAAGCGTTTTAAAACGCAGATATTTGGCGGGCTGCCAAAATGGCTTGGCTAAATTTGATAAATTAAATAAAGCCGGTTTGCTGTGTCTGGCAAATTTATAATGATATGGTGGCTTTGGTTAAATTTTAAGGCGGCTAAGGTGGGTTTACGGGTTAAATTTACCGTATAATTTTAAGGTAGTTAAAATACGAAATTTTTAAAAATTACCGCCATTTTGTGGTAATAAAAGCCAAAATTTGGCTAAACAATAGCCATAAAACATACAAATAACGCAGTTCTGCATAGCTTGAAAACCAAAAACTTTACCGCGCTACTTCATCTAAAACTAAAAGAAAAGTGACCAAAAATATGTTAAATTTACCGCTATTTTACGGCTAAAAATTTAGATAAAAATCCACAAACAGCAAAAGTAGCGCACATAGCTAGAAGCCAAAACGCCTTTACAACGCTCTTTAAAATCTCACTGGATTAAAATTTGATATTAAAATCCCTTGCGATCTTTGTCTTTAAATCCGCGCCGATCTTATTAAACATAGCGTTCATTTCGGCATTTTTGCTCATAAATTTTTCTATTTGTAAATTTATCTCATTGCCTTTTTCTTTTATCATCTCGCGAGCTTTCTGTTCCGCGCTTTCCTTGCTATTTTGGGCGAGTTCGGTGAGTGAGTTTGTAAAAACTTGCTTGATATCGTCCTTGCTCTGCGCACCAAAAAGTTCACTTATAATCTGCCCTAAAAATGGCTCTATCTCGCTAAATAGTGCCGAGTTTTGCTTTACGTTTTGCACTTGTTAGCTCACATGCTCGCCAAAGACGCATTCGTTGCAAAAGTGCTCGCAGTTGTTGATGAGCAGGTTGTATTTTTGCTCGCCTACGCGCTCCTTAGCCCGACGCGCCACCTCCTGGCCGCTAAATGGCGCATTTGTATACTCTTTTATCTGCCAAGTATCGCCGCTAGCAAACTCCTCGAGGCTAGTCATCTCTACCTTTGCGATGTTGCGTTTATCTAGCGGTACGACGTTGCTTAAGATCTCCTCAAAACAGCTTTTTTCAAGCACGATCCCACGCGCCAAGCCGTTATAATGCACGACCTTATCATCTCCGACGTAGATGCCGTGATGCTCGTAAAGCTTTATGCCAAACACGCTTCTGTCTACGAAGATGTGATCGCCTATTTTTGGTAAATTTTGCATATCTATCTCTATAAAATTTATTAAAAATCGCAATAAAACGACAAATTTAGCCCAAATTTGCTAAATTTCAAATAGCATTTAATCTGCAAGGAAAAATATGAAAAGACGAAATTTCTTAAAATTTGCCGCCGTTTCGGGAGCTGTGACGCTACCTGGTGCGCTAAATGCCGCAAGCCAAAACGCAGATAAAATATCACAAAATAAAGCTGCGATGAAGCGCTTTGAAAAGGCTATAAATAGCGCAGACGCGGAGGCTCTAAAAGAGCTAGTAGACCCTAAAGCGCCGTTTCTCACGCCTGCTTCGCCTAAGCCGCTTTACGGCGGTGAGGGCTACTTTGCGGTAGTAAAGATGATGCGAGATAGCTTTCCTGATGTGCAGTGGGCGATGCAAGATATGGTGGCTGATGAGCGCTGCGTGGCTGTGTACTGGCTCTGCACGGGTACGCATGAGCACGACTTTGCGGGCGTTGCGGCGACTGGGCGTAAATTTAGCGCTAGGGTTATGAATTTTTAATGACGCTGGTAAGATCACAAACGACGTGGCGGCCGAGGGTATGATCGCTATTTTAAGAGCCATTGGTTCCTGCGATAAATAAAGTAAATTTTAGCTATCATCCTTAAAAATTTAAGGGAAAAATATGGACTACATCAAGCTTTTAAAAGATAATGGCCTACTTAGGGTGATCGATGAGCCAGT
>CAUSWS010000172.1:0-3452 GCA_963535265.1 uncultured Campylobacter sp.
GAGGGCGAGCAGATAGATGACAAGGCGCTTACGACAAGTGCCATTTTAAAGACGCTCTCATACCTCAAAGCAGCCAGCGAGCAGGGCTGTGAGTACTTCGTGATGGAGGTTAGCTCACACGCGATCGCTCAAAAACGCATAGAGAGCTTAAAATTTGCTCTTAAAATTTTTACAAACCTAACGCAAGATCACCTAGACTACCACAAGAGCATGGAGGAGTACGCTAGGGTAAAATCAAGCTTCTTTGACGATGAGAGCGTAAAGCTCATAAACATTGACGATGGCGGAGTTAAATTTAACCCAAAAAACGCCTACACATACGCACTCAAAAAGCCAGCTAGCTTTGCGCCGATAGTTTATGGGCTAAAAGACGGCATAGACGCAGTTATCAAGACGCCAAATGGCGATGTGGAGATAGACTCAAGTCTTCAAGGCGAGTTTAATCTCTACAACCTAATCGCAGCACTTGGCGCCGTTTGCCTGCTAGAGCGCCCAGACGCAGTCGCACTTTCAAAGGCGATAAGTAAATTTAGGGGAGTGAGTGGCAGGATGGAGGTTGTGAGCACCGATCCGCTAGTCATCGTGGACTTTGCGCACACGCCAGATGGCATAGAAAAGGTGCTAAACTCGCTTAGACATCTAAATTTGATCGCTGTCTTTGGCGCAGGTGGCGACAGAGATAGGACAAAGCGCCCTAAAATGGGAGCGATAGCCCAAAAATACGCAAGAATTTGCATAGTCACAAGCGACAATCCAAGAAGCGAAGAGCCAGAGAGCATAATAGACGAAATTTGCGCTGGCATGAGCCAAAATGAAAATTTGATACGAAACGCCAACCGCAAAGAGGCGATCGCTCTAGCCATTAGCAAGCTAGAGCCTGGCTGGGCGCTTGTCATACTTGGCAAAGGCGACGAGCCATATCAGGAGATAAAGGGCGTCAAGCACCCATTTAGCGACAAAGAAGTTGTAATTGAGCTTTTAAAGAGGTGAAAATGAATATAGAAATTTTAGCTAGTAAGATCCACAGGGCCGTCGTAACAGACGCAAATTTAAACTATGTTGGCTCGGTAAGCATCGGCGAGGAGCTTATAAAGGCTGCAAATTTGATAGAAAATCAAAAGGTTGAAATTTTAGATGTAAATAATGGCGAGAGATTTGCCACATACGTGATAAAGGGCAAAAAAGGCGAAATTTGCCTAAATGGCGCAGCTGCTAGAAAGGTCTGCGTTGGCGACGTGGTCATCATAGTGGCTTATGCTAGTATGAAATTTAAAAAGGCTAAGAAATTTAAGCCAACCATCGTGCACGTAAATAACAAAAACGAGATCATAAAGGAGTAGGCGATGTTTGAGGGATTTGACTTTTCAAAGATGGGGCAGATGCTTGAGGATGTGCAAAGACAGGCCAAGCAGATGGAAGAAGAGAGTAAAAATAAAGAATTTGGAGCAAAAAGCGGCGGCGGACTAGTAAGCGTTAGAGCAAACGGCAGCGGCGAGATACTTGATATCAGCATAGATGATAGCTTGCTTGAAGATAAAGAGAGCATGCAAATTTTGCTAATAAGCGCCGTAAATGACGTGCTAAAGTCGGTTGAGGCCGATAAGAAAAACACCGCTTCAAGGATGCTTGGTGGCCTTGCTTCGATGGGGATAAAATGAGACTAAAATGTAAATTTGCCCTTGCTTTTTTGCTATCAGCGCTTTGCTTAAACGCCGACCCTAGGCCTACGCAAGAGGACTTTAACGCCTGCTTTGAAAAGAACAAAAACTCAATCGTCTCAGTTAATAAACACTTTGGCGTGGCTATCACTAAAAATTTGATCGCAGTGCCAAAAAGTGACGGAGCTCCGCTTGGCGAATATGTCAAATTTGACCCATATTTGCAGCTCTTTTTGGTACGCTCTAGCAAGGAGCTAAGCCCTGTCGTGATGGCTGATGAGACCAATGAAGAGAGCATAAAAAAGAGCACTTGGGTTGGCATATTAAATGACGCAAACAACACCGTCATGGGTCACATCAAGTCTTTAGGGCAAAATTTAGGCGACTTTGACACGCTAAGCTTCGAGTATAACGCGACTGGCGAGATAAACACACCTTGTTGTAAGATGATAGGCATAGCTGTTGGAGCTGATAAATTTATACCAAACCGCTATCTAAAGCACTTTGTATCTTACGATGACGTCTACTACGGCGATATCGGCGTGAAATTCTTGCAAAAAGAGGATAAATTTTTTGTGGGTCTTGTTGATCCTTTGGGTCGCGGCAAGATGATGATGGTTGATGATGAGCTTGTTACGATAAATGGCATAAAACCAAAGAGTTTAAGAGAGCTAAATGAGATGGTGCTTTTTGCTCCAAAGGGCGCAAAACTGGACATCATCGTGAAGCGTGATAGAGAGCAGCTACTCTTTCAAGTGCCAGTAAGCGGGGATGTGAAATTTAGCCAAAGCCTTGATATAGACGCCCCTTCAAGCCTTGATCTGCCAAATTTAAACGTCATGCCAAAGTCGCCTGAGAGCTTGCTAGATGATAAAGTTTTGGTGGATTATGGTATCACGGTTGATAAAAATTTAGTCGTTACTAAGGTCGAGCCAAAGTCAAATGCCGACATCTTTGGCATCAAGATAGGCGATAAAATTTTAGGCTACAACAAAGAGAGTGTGAGTAGCCGCGAGGAGCTTTTAGAAAAGCTTGGCGATCTGCAAAATTTCGTGCTTTTATTTAGTAGAAATGACTTTCAGTTCTTTGCAAGAGTGCCAAAATGAGCCTGCTTGAGGACTTTGTAAAATTTCTAAATGCAAATTTGCCAAAGGCGCCTAGCTTTCATCCTTACTACGAGGAGGCGCTTGGCGTTATGCTAAAGGCAGGAGGCAAGCACTTTAGGGCGCTTTTGCTTCTTGGCGTGGTGGAGAGCGTGGATAAAAGCCTCACGCAAAAGACCATGAGAGTGGCTTTGGGGCTTGAGATGATGCATACATACTCGCTCATCCACGATGATCTTCCTTCGATGGATAACGCAAGCCTAAGACGCGGCACGCCAACGCTTCACGTAACATACGACGAGACAACTGCTATACTTGCAGGAGATGCCCTAAATACGCATGCTTTTTATGAAATTTCACGTGCTGATCTGCCAGCTCAAACGCGTATAAAATGCGTGGAAATTTTAAGCGAGAATGCCGGCGTTAGCGGCATGGTGCTAGGTCAGGCGCTTGATTGTTTTTTTGAAAATACAAACAAAGAGGATATAAAAAGAGCAAAGGCTAAATTTGGTCTCTCTGGCAAGATGCTAAGCCTTGATGAGCTAGTATTTTTACACATCCACAAAACCGCAAAGCTCATCGCTGCTAGCCTAAAAATGGGCGCAGTAATAGCAAATTTAAACGAGACTGAGTGCGAGAAAATTTATGATATCGGACTAAAGCTTGGGCTTGCTTTTCAGATACAAGATGA
>CAUSWS010000173.1:0-3441 GCA_963535265.1 uncultured Campylobacter sp.
GGAGCAAAACTGACCACTCCAAGCTCGCCAAAATGATCCTCGTAACTTTGAAAAATGTAGTTTAGAAATTCTCTATTTATCTCAAGATCTTCGCCTATTATCAAGATACTTTGTCTCATTTTTAAGCTCCTTTTTTTGCCTCATTATACTATTTTTCAGTGTGATTTAACCAGCACAGGTGTAAAATTAGCAAATTTTAAAATCAAGGTAAAAAATGGACTACAAAGAGACACTTTTACTCCCAGAGACAAATTTCCCGATGCGCGGAAATCTCCCACAAAATGAACCACAAAGACTAAAATCATGGTACGAAGACCGCAAGGTTTATGAAAAAATGAAGAAAAATCGCCAAAATGCGGTTAAAAACTTCAACATCCACGACGGCCCTCCGTATGCAAACGGCCACCTTCACATCGGCCATGCGTTAAATAAAATTTTAAAAGATATCATCACAAAAACGCACTATTTTTACGGCGAAAACGTCCGCTATGTGCCAGGCTGGGACTGCCACGGCTTGCCGATCGAGCAGCAAGTAGAAGTTAAGCTTGGCGATAAGAAAAAAGAGCTTAGCAAGGTCGAGATCAGGGAGCTTTGCAGACAGCACGCGAGAGAATTTATAGACATCCAGCGCAATGAGTTTAAAACTCTTGGCATCATCGGCGACTTTGAAAATCCATACATGACGATGAAATTTGAGTTTGAGGCTGACATCTACAAAGCACTTTGTGAGATCGCTAAAAAGGGTCTTTTGGTAGAGCGAAGCAAGCCAGTTTACTGGAGCTGGGCAGCTAGATCGGCGCTAGCTGAAGCTGAGGTCGAATACGAAGAGAAAGAGGACTACTCTATTTACGTAGCCTTTGAGCTTGATAACGACGCACTAGAAAAGCTTGGCGTAAAAGAGGCTAGCGCTGTCATCTGGACGACCACGCCTTGGACACTTCCAGCAAATCAAGCCATAAGCCTAAATCCAGATGAAATTTACGTCCTAACAGCTGAAAATTTGATCTTTGCAAAGCCTCTGCTTGAGAGTATCATGCAGAGTGGCCTAAGCAAGGGCGAGGTCAAAAAAGAGTTTAAATCAAGCCTGCTTGAAAACACTCACGCGATAAATCCGCTAAATGGCAGAAAGTCTAAATTTTTGCTAGGCGATCACGTAATGATGGACGGCGGTACTGGACTTGTTCACACAGCGCCAGGACACGGCGAGGATGACTACTACGTATGTTTGAAATATGGCTTTAGCGAAATTTTGATGCCGGTTGATGATGGCGGCTGCTACGATGAGAGCTTGAAGCACCACGGACTATTTAGAAGTGACGTGGTAGATGAGTTTGTCGGTATGCACATCTTTAAGGCAAATGAGAAAATTTTAGAGCTACTTGGCAAAAGCTTACTTAGCGTCTCTAAATTTAGACACTCTTATCCATTTTGCTGGAGAACGCACAAGCCTGTCATTTATAGAGCTACAAAGCAGTGGTTTATAGCTATGGACGAGGCTAAACTAGGTGGCAAAACGCTTAGACAAACAGCGCTAAAAGAGCTTGAAAAGGTTAAATTCTACCCAAGCGTGGGTATAAAAAGAATAGGCTCGATGATAGAAAATCGCCCAGACTGGTGTATCTCTCGTCAGCGTGACTGGGGCGTGCCGATCGCGTTTTTCAGAGACAAAGCGACAAAAGAAGTTATATTTGATAGTGAAATTTTAGACCACATCGCAGGCATTTTCAAAGAAAAAGGCGCTGATGCGTGGTGGGCGCTAAGCATAGACGAGCTTTTACCAAAGGGCTCAAAATACAAGGCTGAAATTTTAGAAAAAGTTATGGATATCCTTGACGTTTGGTTTGATAGTGGCTCGACGTGGCACGCGGTCTTGCAAAGCGACAACTACGACGCTGGCAAATACCCTGCAAGCATGTATCTAGAGGGCTCAGATCAGCACAGAGGCTGGTTTCAAAGCTCGCTTCTAGTAAGCACAGCTGTAAATTCTCACGCACCTTACGAGAGCATACTAACTCACGGCTTTACGGTCGATGCCAAAGGCGAGAAGATGAGTAAAAGTAAGGGCAACGTCATCGCTCCACAAGACGTGGCAAAAACTCACGGCGTGGAAATTTTACGCCTTTGGGTTGGTATGAGTGATTATTCAAGCGACCTAAAAATAAGCGAAGATATATTAAAACAAATAAGCGAGCAATACCGCAAAATACGCAACACGATCCGCTTTTTACTAGCAAACGTAAATGACCTTGAGAGCCTAAATACAGAGTTTAACATCCTTGATAAATGGATACTAGCACGCGCTAAAAAGGTCTTTGACGAGGCGAGCGCTTGCTTTAAAAACTACGACTTTTCAAAGGGCTTTAACATCCTTTTAAATTTCTTATCAGCCGATCTTAGCGGCGTATATCTTGACGTTTGTAAAGATAGACTTTACTGCGACGCAAAAGACGCCCCAAGAAGAAGATCAGCTCAAAGCGCAATGGCGATCATCACAAAGGCACTTTTGCCACTCATCGCTCCAACGCTTACTTACACCGTTGATGAGGTGATGGACTACGCTCCAAATATCATCAAAGGCGAGGCAAAAGACGCATTTGATCTAGTCTATGAGCCAATCAAATTTAATCTTAGCTTTGAAGATGAGCTGCTTTTTGCCAGCAGGGAGAAATTTAACGAGATCGTGGACGTTCTTAAGAAGGACAAAAAGATAAAATCAACTCTAGAGCTAAGCCTAGAGACTACAAATCACAACATCACAGGCTACGACGAGCGCGAAGTGGCTGATCTTTATATGGTAAGCTCAGTTAGACCTTACGACGATAGCGAGCCATTAGCTGAGTTTGAGCTAGAGGGCGATAAATTTAAGATCATAGCAAGCAACCTTCACAAATGCCCAAGATGCTGGAAATTTAACGCTAGCAAAGAAGATGTGCTATGCCCAAGATGTGAAGAGGTCATAAGTGCTAAGTGAGCCAGTAAGCGCAACTATCATAGTCACAACGATCGCTGCGGTGGTCGTTGTTAGCTTGTTTGGCATATTTTTGGTTAATAAATTTAAAGGATAAAAATAGTGGTAACTTTAAAAGAAGCTTTAAAATTTTCAGCTGAAGAGATAAAAAATTTAAGAGCCGAGCTTGAGGCGAAGATCATAAAAGAAAAAGAGCTTGGCGCTTATGTCGAGCAGCTAGCAAATTTAGAGATCGCAAAACTAGGCGAGGGCGTGCCTATCGCTATAAAAGATAACATCCAAGTAAAAGGCTGGAGTGTCACGTGTGCTTCTAAAATTTTACAAGGCTACGTAGCACCTTATAACGCAACCGTCATCGAGAAGCTACTTAGTAAAAATTTAGCTCCATTTGGCCGCACAAATATGGACGAATTTGCGATGGGAAGCACGACTGAGAGCTCATTTTACGGCAAAACACTAAACCCACTAAATCA
>CAUSWS010000174.1:0-3437 GCA_963535265.1 uncultured Campylobacter sp.
GGTGCGATGGCTGTTATGAGTATCGCTGAGTCAGCTCAAAAAACACTTGATCAAGTTCGTTCAGACCTTGGTTCAGTTCAAAACCAACTTCAAGCTACAGTTAATAACATAACTGTAACTCAAGTTAACGTAAAATCAGCAGAATCACAAATCAGGGACGTAGATTTTGCTAGCGAGTCTGCTAACTTCTCAAAACATAACATCCTAGCTCAATCAGGTGCTTATGCTATGAGTCAAGCAAACAGCGTTCAACAAAATGTAATGAAACTTCTACAATAGTAGTAGCAAATGAGGTTTTGTAAAAGCTACTATAATAGTGGCTTTTAAATTTTAAGACTTTGTAGCAGTAGCAAAGCCTTAAATTGTGTTAATGCTTTTACAATACGCAAACCCCCAGCCCCAAAGCTAGTCTTTGGGGTTTTAATCTACTAAAATACCAAAACATTAATCAATTTATAGTTGCAACCTTTTTAGCTAGTTTAGTTTAAAGGGTTTACATGTTTACTTTTTTAGAGACTATGAAATTTATAAAAATTAGTGAGTTAAATGAAGAAAGATGCAAGTAGAAAACTCTACTTGCAAGTTAGTTTATATGCTTAGTGTAAAATTTTCCTTCGCATTTCCTATCTCATTTTTAGTTATAAGATTTCTTTTTTTAAGCTCGGCTATAAGTGCTTTTGAAGCCTTTTTAGTTACCTCTATATCAGCATTTATGCCTCCAGCTGCAGAGAACATCCAGTACTTGTGCATCTCGACCCACTCAAGTAGTTTATTTACTTTTTGAATCTTAGTATCGCTAGGAGCTACTGAAATTTTAGCAAGCTCAAGCTCTTGAAAATATATAGAAATTTGAAGAATGTTGTCTAAAAACATTTTATGTTTTTTAGAACTAATATATGTTTTTAGCTTGTCTAGTTTAGAAGTTATTTTAACAAGTTTAGAAAACATCTTTTCGCTAACTTCACCTATCTCTTTTTTCGCTATTAGCTCATCTATCTTTGGCACTAGCTCTAAAAATACCTCTTCTATCTTTTTCTTAGCCTCTTTTTGTGTTTTAACTTTTTTGGTTATATAGGTATATGCTTTTAACAAATCCTTACTTCTTTGCTTTTCTGGAATTTTAGAGATATTTGGCTCTTTTTTAGGTATTTTATCCTTACAAAGCTCATTCATAGTCTCTAAAAATGGTTTTTCAATACTTCCTTCTATCCTAGCTCCACCCTCAGTGCAGTTATATGTGACATATCCCTCTTTAGAAGACTGTTCTATATCTTTTTCATACTGGTTTTTAAATTTATCCCAGATATAAGTAGTCCTAACTTCGCCCTCTCCTCCGTAAGCCTTTACATATAAGTACTCATCAGCCTGAGCAAAGGCATGTCCTGTGGCATGACTCTTACCATCTGGTGCAAAGGCTAAGTCTTGTCCGATAAGAACTATATTTTTATGCCCTAATGCATAAGCTAGCTGAAATGCTTGATTGGCAGTTGAGTGACCAATACCTAAGTAGCCATATTTTTTCATATTAAAAGCGATTTCGCTTTGCTGCGGTCTCATAGTAAGAACAAGACGCCTTGGCAAGATATTTTTTATAGTTTGAGGATGAGTTAAAGAAGCTACGACAAAGTAGATATCTTTATCAAATTCTTTATCGCGAGTACTAAAGAATGTTGATGTCGCCTCAACTCTTTCGATGGATGTCACATAATCAGGCACAATGCCGTGTTTTTTTAGTATAGGATACGAAGCATCAAGGCTTATGATAGTAGCATAAGGCACAAATTTTTTAAGTGTATCAAGCTGCTTATCTAAGCTTGGCCCAGTTGCTACGATGATAGCTGTTTTATTTAGTTCATAACGCTTTAAAACAAGCTGCGTATAGCAATAGTTTTCAAGCATGATCGGAATATTTTGTATATGATGCTTGATGCCTATAAGCATATCGTCAATACTATTGCCATGAGCCACGACCATTTGAGAGATAGCCTTTGCAAAGTCTGAGTTTATCCTTAAGATATCTTCACTATAACTTTCATAAAATGTTGAGTGAATATGAAGATCGTAAGTCTTTGCATAAGATGTAAATTCTGGAACAGTTATTAAAAAATAAAACTGCGTATAGCTTGCAAATTCTGAATAAAACAAGACAAGCCTATGACTGAGTAGCTCACTGCTTAGATCAACTACGTTAAGCGCGGCATAGATGATATCTATCTCTGGCTCGATAACTACTATCTTTTTGTGAGTTTCATTTTTTAAAAGGGCTTTATATAAGATGCCATTTCCAAGACCATAAAAAAACATCATCGGATATCTTTTATACTCTTTTTCTAAATTTTCAAGAGAGACAAGCGTGTCATTTACTGGACTTTCATAGACATATTTTAAGGTTTTATTATTTATAAAATTTATATCTACCGGATCTTTACCAACAAAGATATCAAAGTCCTTTGCTGTCTCCATGCCCCAAAGTTTAGCAGCCAAAATTTCATCTTGTTGAAAGAGCGCTTGGAGGTTTTTTTGAAAGATAGGATTTTGTATATTTGTCATCTTGCTTTCAAGTATTTTTCGTTTTGCTTCATCTATCTTTTTACGTTTTTTATTTTTAGATACCTCAAGGTCATCTAGCTTATAAACTTTGTTTTCATCACTCATATCAGATCCTCCTTTGTTATTCTCTCGCTAAAATTTATATCTCTTTTTGCTTGTTTTCCAATAAGTTCTTTTAGAAATTTAGGGTGCAAGCCATATCCTGGGCGCACGCTCCTTATATTTTGCTCACTAAAAATTTCACCCTTTTTTATCTCTGCGCTTGCATAAAGTGAGCGTGAAAATCTCCTATTTAAAACCGCTTTTTCATCTAGCTCGTAGTTTATTTTGCCCAAAAGCTCCTCAGCCTCTCTAACACACTTTGTCATAAGAGCAAATTCACTCTCATCAAGGCTAAATGCGCTATCAACGCTTTTTACGCTCTTATCAAGTATAAAATGTTTTTCAACTATCCTAGCGCCCAAACTAACAGCAACAACTGGAGCCGTCATGCCTAAAGTGTGATCTGAAAAGCCCACTTCAACGCCAAATTTCTCTCTCATGTCAGCTATCGTTCGTAAATTCATACCATTTAACGGCGCTGGGTAGCTTGAGGTGCATTTTAAAAGGGCGATGTCGCTATTGCCTGCATTTTTACAAATTTGCACCACCTCTCTTATCTCTTCTTCGTAGGCTATGCCAGTTGAGATGATGATAGGCTTACCTTTTTTGGCGACAAACTCTACAAAATCATAGTCCGTCACCTCAAAGCTTGCGATCTTATAAGCTGGTGGGTTAAACTGCTCTAAAAAATTCGCATCATTCTTGCAAAATGGGCTTGAAAAGCAGATGAGCCCCTCCTCTTTTGCCACTTTAAAAAGCTCAGCATGCCACTCTTTTGGCGTTAG
>CAUSWS010000175.1:0-3425 GCA_963535265.1 uncultured Campylobacter sp.
ATGGTAGAAGCCGTCAAGATCGTAAGAGGTCTATAATACAAATTTTAGCGTCTAGGCTATTCTAGACGCTAATCCTGCAAATTTAAAATCAAAGTTAAGAAAAATGTTAAAAGAGAAAATTTTAAATAAAGAAAAAGGGCTCGTGCTCTATGGCCTCACGCCGCCAAAGGCTGAATTTGAAGAGGCAAAGTTGCGTGAGATCTCAGAGCGCTGGAGCGGGCGGATAAATGATATCAAGGCCGATGGGCTCGTGCTTTACGAGGTGCAAGACGAGAGCGAGCGAAATGATAGCGAGAGAACATTTGAGTTTAGCGGAACGCTAAGCCCTGAAATTTATTATAAAAAGTATCTAAACGTCGCTACTCCTAGTATATTTTATCGCGTGGCTAGCGGATACGGCGAGGATGAATTTCGCGCAGCACTTAAGGCTCAAAGCTCAAATTTAAACGTACTAGTGGGGGCAACTTCAAGCACGCAAAAGGTGAGGCTAAATTTAGCTCGCGCCTATGAGATCGCTAGTGAATTTAAAGAGTTAGTAGTGGGCGGCGTCTGTATCGCAGAGCGTCACGGCAAAAAGGGCGATGAGCCACAAAGGATGCGTGAAAAGATCGCAGCTGGGGCCAAATTTTTCATATCGCAAGCGATATTTGACGCACAGCTAGCGCGTAAATTTTTAGAGGATTGTGCAGCTGCAAAGATAAGCGAGCCGATATTTCTTACATTTAGCACAGCGGGCAATGCAAAAACGCTTGAATTTATCAAATGGCTCGGAGTGAGCGTGCCAAGCTCGGTCGAAGAGAGGCTAAATTTAAGCTTTGACTACTTAGCTAGTAGCTGCGAGATCATCAAAGAAATTTGGTGCGAGCTAAAGAAATTTGGCGATGAAAATGGGCTAAATTTAAGCATAAATATAGAAAGTGTCATGGCAAAACGCGCCGAGATAGAAGCGAGCCTGGAGCTAACAAAAAGCATAAGAGAGTTGGCGTAACGCCAACTCTTGCTATAAATCTCTACAAATTCTTTAGTAAATTTTCTAAAAAAGTCTTTTTGATGGTGCAATGGTGCCACAAATACACAAAGAATAGTCGTTATCATTAGTGATCACAAGCTATTTTAAAGGTCGGTTTGCTGGTACTTAACGATATGGCTTTATGTAATAAATTTTACGAGATATACGAATACGGCAAACTGCTAAGAGAAAAAAGGCGGTGCTTTGGCAAGGCAAATTGATCAAAGCTGCCATGAAAAATCGTTGTAGTAAAATAGACAAATAAGGCAAGAGCTTTTGTAAATTTAAACAAATTTGATCCAAAAGTATAGAAATTTAGCCCTCAAATAAGATCTAAATTTGACTAAATCCCTCTCACTCTACCTTATATCCAGTGCCTCGCACGGTTTTTAGGCAAATAGTTGGTATCTTAGCTCTTATCTCCCGTACGAGCGATCTTATACGGTCTTGTGATAAGGTTTCGTTTTTATATAGATGATGATCTATCTCGTCGTAGGTGACGACGTGGGGCGAGTTTTTACATAAAATTTCAAGCAGCTGGCTCTCTTTTTTGCCAAGGTAGACGACCTCGTCTCTTTTCTTATGCAAAGGGAGTCTTTGTCAAAGACCAGGCCATTTTTTAGCTCAAATTTAGAGCCCAAAAGCACCTTACAAAGCTAAAGGCGTGAAATAAAAACTCTTCAGGGCAAAATGGCTTGATGATAAAGTCACTCCCATAGCGCATTAAATCCTTTTAAAAACGCTAGGGACGCTAACATCTAGCAAAAGCATAATGGGAGTGATATTTTGGCTATCTCTTATAAATTTAACCAGATCGAGGTTTAAATTTCTAGCCTTTACGTCAAAAACGTAAAGATCGTATCTGTTGCCGCACTCAAAGTCTTTGATGACTTCGCTGGCGCTTTTGAGCTGGATCATCCTAAACCCAAAGCGATAAAGCGATGCATTTAGGATGATATTTTGCCAAAAGCCACTTGAGAGCAGTTAAGCTTTCTCGTCAGCCAGCTAGACCGCCACCAGCTGGTTTTTTGGCGTCTTTTTCAGCCTTTTGTTTTAAAAATTCCTCTTCTTCTTTTGTAGGTTTGTACTCATCTTTGAAGAATTTTTGCTTAGTTTCGATCCTCTTTTCGATCATCTTTTTATCATAAATTTTATATGACGGCTTCCAGTATTCAAGATAGTTTCTAAAGCCAGCGCCGTGACCTGCGTCATAGTGGCAGCTTACACATTTTAGCTCTTTAGGAGTGTCAAGGAGCTTTTTGTAGTGAGCGTGCATCTTTTGAGCTTGCGCTGAAGTGTTGTTGCTATCTATCACGTTTGTGTGGCAGCTTGTGCAGCCGTTGTCAAAGACAAAATGCTCGCGATTTTTGAGGTTTTTGTGCCAGTCGATTGCGTTAGGATCGCCAAAGAAATGCACCCAGCCCTCTAAAATGCCATTTTTCGCCTTTGTTAGGGCGTATTTTGCGATGTTGTCATGCGGTATGTGACAATCCACGCATCTTGCTTTGATGCCGGTTTTGCCCTTGCCGCTGTGGATGTCGTCGTTGTAGGCGATCACCATAGGATCCATCTCGTGGCAAACTACGCAGAATTTATCCCCACTCGTCTCATCAAGCGCGTAATGAACTGGCAGAACGACTAAAAATCCAACAATTCCGCTTATGAAGATTATAAGCGCTAGTAATTTTTTTGAAATTTTCATGGTGTTACTCCATTCATCCATTGTGGCACCTCGTGTTCATGGCACTCAGAGCACATGTTTGTAGATGGTTTGTGCTCGTTGTGGCACTCGTCGCAGTACAAAGTCGGACCATCATGAACAGAGTTGTGAGGATTTGCCTTTAGAGTATCCATAAATTTTAGCCTTTGAGCTAAGAGCTTTTTACTCTTATGACAGGATAGGCAGCCAGCGTCGCCGATCGCTTTAAATTTGCTAGGATCATCGCCTTGGTTTTGGTGACAATCAACGCAGTCAAAGCTTAGATGCTCGTGGTGAGGTTTGAGCTTGTGTTTGGCTCGTAGCTCGTCAGAGACTACTATTTTTGTTACGTTTAGATCGCCCTTTGGCATATCAGCACCAAAGAGATGAAGCGAAAATAAACAGGCAAAAATAGCGATGAATTTAAGCTTATTCATACCCTTTTTCCTTTCTATTAAGTTTTTATAAATATCAAATTTCAATGGAAAACTAATATTATTGCTTAAATTTAATTTTATAAAATTATAGTACTTGCTTGATTAAATCTGCATTAATAATATTTTAGAGTGCTAAAATATAGACTAGTTTTATGAAGTTGAATTTTAAAGAAAATGGCAATTAAGCTAAATAAAAAGGAAAATAAAATATAATCCCAAATCTTTGGTCCCGTAGCTCAGTTGGTAGAGCACTACCTTGACATGGTAGTGGTCGATGGTT
>CAUSWS010000176.1:0-3387 GCA_963535265.1 uncultured Campylobacter sp.
GGCTTGTGTTTTCGCCAGTTGTAAAGCGTTGCGACATCAACGTCTAAATGATAAGCCATATCACGTTTTGTCATCTTAGCCACTTTACACTCCTTTTTTTGAGTGATTTTATAAATTTTATTCTGATAAGAAAACAATTGAATTATTTTATGTTTTTTATTAATTTCATTGAATATTTAAACTTTATTTAATATAAGAAAACTTAAAATAGTCGCGTAACATTTTTTTAAATAAGGAGTAAAAATGAAAAATGTAGTTTTAAAGGTTGCTTTAGGTTTAAGCCTAGCTAGTGCCGCTGCTTTAGCGCAAGGAGCCTTTGTAGGAGTTGAAGGAGACTACTCTTTTGGATCAAAATTAAAAGTAAAAAGAGGTGATGGATCAAAAGATAGTATTAAAAAAGCGCAACCAGGTCTTGGTTTAAAAGCTGGTTATGACTTTGATGTAGCTAGAGTTTATGGTGCTTATATATATGACTTTCAAACTAAAAAGTCACTTGGTGATGAAGATGGCACAGTAGTAAAATGGAATACACATAAATTTATAGTTGGAGCCGACTATACTCCAAGCGTAGCAAAAGATCTTAAACTAATTCTTGGTGGCTACACTAGTTTTTCAAAACTTAAATTGGATGTATTTGACACACATGATGGTTCTGAAAAAGGCAACGCAACTGGCTGGATACTAGGTGCAAGAGTTGGTGCTGAATACTCTATCAACGAAAACAATGCGGTTGAGTTTGGTTTAAAAGCTGATAGAACCGATTATGGCAAGATTAGTAAATTTGATATGATTGATGCCAAAGAGACAAACGTCGGTCTTTATATGGGATATACATATAAATTTTAATCACCAGCAAGCTCAAATTTCAAAGCAAATTTGAGCTTTTATTAGAAACTATAAATTTACCAGCTTTTCTAAATTTTCGCCGTCTAAGCGGTAGGTTCTCCACTCAAGAGATTGGTTTTTAGCGCCCATGCTTTCATAAAATTTGATACTTGGCTCATTCCAGTTTAGGCAGCACCACTCAAACCTTTTTAAATTTTCATCCTTGCAAATTTGAGCTAGAAATTTAAAAAAAGCCTTGCCTATGCCTTGATTTCTAAACTCTTTTTTGACATAAATGTCCTCAAGGTACATCCCGCCAAGCCCTAAAAATGTGGAGAACGTGTAAAAATAGATAGCGTAGCCAATAGCCCTACCCTCACTCTCGCAGATAAGGGCTTTTGCGTGGTTTTTATTAAAGATGGAGTCCGCAAAAATTTCATTTGTAAAAGTGACTTGTTCGCTCATCTTTTCATAAGCCGCAAGCTCTCTTACAAGCTCGCAGATCACGTCTATATCGCCTCTAGTCGCTTTTCTTATTTTAAATTTCATTAGTTATCACCAAAGAGTGCTTTTAGATCTTTAACCATTTCGCCATTTTCGCTGCTGCTGCTAGTTTTTGAGCCAAGCTCGTTTAGCTCGATCTCATAACCAGTTAGCATGCTTGCTAGGCGGATATTTATGCCATTTTTGCCGATCGCTTTGCTCTTTTGTTCGCTCGCAAGTGTCACTATCGCCTTATTTTCTTCGATCTTTACAGATGTGATGATCGCAGGTGCCATAGCGCGAGCTACCAAGATCGCTGGCTCGGTGGTGTATTCGATCGCATCGATGCTCTCACCATGAAGCTCTTTACTTACAGCATTTATCCTAACGCCCTTTGTGCCAACTGTTGCGCCTACTGGGTCGATGTTCGGAGTGGTTGAGATGAGCGCTACTTTAGCCCTTTCGCCAGGGATCCTAGCACTTCCTTGGATGATGATGCCGCCGTCTTTTATCTCAGGCACCTCTGAAGTTAGTAGCGCCTCAAGAAATTTAGGCGAAGTCCTTGAAAGCTCGACTTTTATGCCTAAATTCTTGTCTGTGAAAACTTTTCTAATGACCGCTTTTACCACGTCGCCAACTTTAAATTTCTCGCCTTTTATGCGGTTTTTGCGCGGTAAAACGGCGCGGAGCTCGTCTATCTCGATAAAAGTGTTTTCATCGTTATCGACTCTAACCACTGGACCAAAGACCATTTGTCCTGACATTTCATTATATTTTTGTAAAATTTTCTCTTCGACTAGGCGTTGGATGTGATACTCAAGCTCTTTGTGAAGTGTTTGGGCGGCTGTTCTGCCAAGGTTATCAAGGCTTAGCTCATAAGTGAGCTCATCTCCGATCTCTACGCCACTATCTATCTTTTTAGCCTCTTTTAAACTTAAAAAGTGCTCATTGTCTTCAGCAAGCCTCTCATCGTCGTTTGCTACGATTGAAATTTTTTGATAAAGCTTTAAATTTTTATTTGCATCGATGCTCACGTCATACTCATAATTTTCGCCATAAACCCTTTTTGCAGTGTTTATCAAGGCTCTTATGACGCGCTCTTTTACATCTTCTATCTCTAAATTTTTCTCATTTGCAATTGACTCTATAATGTCTGATATTCTTTCCATTTTTTCTCCATTGTGACGATAAATTTCGGGGATTTTTCGTGAAGTTTTGAAATTATACATAAGCCATACTTTTAATAACTTTAAGCTTGTTATTAACTTTTATTTAATCCTTTTTTTATGATGATTTGGGTATATTGACCGATTAAAATTTAAGATTTTGAAAGGATTAAAAATGGAGCTAAAACTTGCAAGAGCCGAATTAGACGCAAAACCAAAAACGATTTCACTAGAAAAGATAGAGGCAGCTGTCGAAAAAGAGGGTCAAAAAATTTTCTATTTTGACAAAGAAAACACGCATAAACAACTAATCGCCTTAGTCGAGCACTTTGAAGAAAAAGGGCTAAGCGTCTATCACAGAACCGTGAAATACGGTCTTGATGATAGCGATTATATGTATGAAGTGCATATACTTTAATGAGTAAAAAACTCTTTATCCAAACTTTAGGTTGTGCTATGAATGTTCGTGACAGCGAGCATATCATAGCCGAGCTCTCACAAAAAGAAGACTACTCCTTAACACAAAATATCGAAGAAGCTGATTTAATCCTTATAAATACCTGCTCGGTTCGTGAAAAGCCAGTTCATAAGCTCTTTAGCGAGGTCGGAGCCTTTGAAAAAGCCAAAAAAAGAGGTGCTAAAATAGGCGTTTGCGGCTGCACTGCAAGCCATTTGGGTAGTGAAATTTTTAAGCGTGCGCCTTATGTTGATTTTGTCCTTGGCGCAAGAAATGTTAGCAAGATCACAAAGGCGGTAAATACGCCTAAATTTATCTCAACCGACATCAACCACGACGAGAGCGAATACGCATTTGGCGAGTTTAGAGGCTCGCCATATAAAAGCCACATCAACATCTCAATCGGCTGCGATAAAAAATGCACCTACTGCATCGTCCCACACACCAGAGGCGATG
>CAUSWS010000177.1:0-3344 GCA_963535265.1 uncultured Campylobacter sp.
CTAAATATATATAAATAAATTTTTTTAACTTATATACTTGACATTGATAAACTAAAGTTGTATAATCCGCTTAGCAATTAAAAAGAAAGAGTGCTAAAAGTGAGTAAAACAAATAAACGCGATTTGATACTAAATTCTATCATTGAAGCCTATTTGCAGAACAATGCGCCTATTGGCTCAAACGAGCTTGGCTCTCGCATGAGTATGGCGATACCGGCATCTACGATACGTGTTTATTTCAAAAAGCTTTCAGATGAGGGCGAGATCACAAAGCTTCACATCAGTGGCGGCAGGATCCCAACTATCGCTGCGATGAGGAGATATTGGAGTGAAATTTTTGCTGAAAGCGACATAAATTTAGAGATAAATGATCCAAGAAGCTTAAAGATGCTCTGTGATGAATTTGAGCTTTATTGTATGATTTTTGGCACGATCGACAAGGAGTTGCTAGAAATTTTAAATTTAAATGATAGATATCTGGTTTTAAATTTTAGTGGTGATGAGATCGTCATCAAATTTGATGCTAGGACTTATAAATTTTTAAACAACCTTATCGGAGTTAGTTTAGACAAGCTTGAGCTTATCTGCTCTCAAGTTGGCTTAAGCGAACTAAAAAACAAGATAAGAGAGCTTAAAAGGACTAAAATTTACTTCCAAGAAAATGAAATTTTAGCCTTTGATATGTTTAAGGATAGACGCTTTAAGATGGTTTTTGACCCAAGTTTTAGCTTGCAGATGGATGAAGAACTTACATTTTCTCCTATGTTTGATGAAAATTACATGGGGCTTAAATTTAAAGCAAACTACCTTGGTAGCGAGGCGCAGATGATCTGTGCTGGCAGTGTTTATACTGATTATATGAAATTTATAAATCTAATAAAGGAGGCCGCGTGAGCGAAGAGGTAAAAGAGCAAAATCTACCTGAGGTCGAGCCTGTGCAAGAGGCAGCTAGCGATAGCGTAAATTTAGACGCACTTGGCGATATCTCAAAAGTGGAGAAGCTCGAAAAAGAGCTTGGCGAGATCACTGATAAATATTACAGAGCAAATGCTGAGTTTGAAAATATTAAAAAGCGTTATGAAAAAGAGAAAACAGACGTTGCAAGCTATGCAAATGAGAAATTTGCAAGGGACTTGCTACCAGTCATCGACGCGCTCGAGATCGCTGCAAATTTTGACCCAGAGGATGATGAATTTGCTAAAAAGATCAAAGAGGGCATTTTGATAACGATAAATCAGTTCAAAAAATGTTTTGAAAAGCATGGAGTGAGCGAGATCGCAACTGATGCCGAGTTTGATCCAAATGTGCATAATGCCGTTTTAAGGGTCGATAGCGAGGAGAAGCAAAGCGGTCAGATCGTGCAAGCTTTGCAAAAAGGCTATATGATAAATGGTAGGGTTTTGCGCCCAGCCATGGTCAGTGTGGCAAACTAAATTTAAAAAATAAATCTAATAAAGGAAAAATATGTCAAAAGTTATAGGTATAGACTTAGGTACAACAAACTCTTGCGTGAGCGTTTTTGAGCGCGGCGAGAGCAAGGTTATCCCAAACAAAGAGGGTAAAAACACAACTCCATCTGTTGTTGCTTTTACAGACAAAGGTGAAATTCTAGTAGGTGATGTTGCAAAACGTCAAGCAGTTACAAACCCTGAAAAAACGATATATTCTATCAAGCGTATCATGGGTTTGATGAGTAATGAAAAAAATGCTGAAGAGGCAAAGGCTCGCTTGCCATATCATGTTGTAGATAGAAATGGCGCTTGCGCGGTTGAGATCGCTGGCAAGGTCTATACTCCGCAAGAAATTTCAGCAAAAATTCTTATCAAACTAAAAGAAGACGCTGAAGCATATCTTGGCGAGAGCGTGACAGACGCGGTTATCACAGTGCCTGCATACTTTAACGATAGTCAAAGAAAGGCTACAAAAGAAGCTGGAACAATCGCTGGTCTAAACGTGCTTCGTATCATCAATGAGCCAACAGCTGCGGCACTTGCTTATGGTCTTGATAAAAAAGAGGCTGAGAAAATTTTAGTTTATGACCTAGGTGGTGGTACATTTGATGTTACAGTACTAGAAACTGGCGATAATATCGTTGAAGTTTTGGCAACTGGCGGTAATGCATTCTTAGGTGGTGATGACTTTGATAACAAGATCATCGACTGGCTAGTAAGTGAGTTTAAAAATGAAACTGGTATCGATCTAAAAGGCGATATCATGGCTCTTCAACGTTTAAAAGAAGCAGCAGAAAATGCTAAAAAAGAGCTAAGCTCAGCTCAAGAGACTGAGATAAATTTACCATTTATCACAGCTGATGCGACTGGCCCAAAACACCTTGTCAAAAAGCTAACTCGTGCTAAATTTGAAGGCATGATCGACTCACTTGTGGGCGAGACTATCACTAAGATAAATGAAGTCATCAAAGATGCAGGTCTAAGCAAGAGCGACATCAAAGAGGTCGTAATGGTCGGTGGTTCAACTCGTGTGCCACTTGTTCAAGAAGAGGTTAAAAAGGCATTTGGCAAAGAGCTAAATAAGAGCGTAAATCCAGATGAAGTTGTGGCTATCGGTGCTGCGATCCAAGGTGCGGTTATAAAAGGCGATGTTAAAGACGTGCTACTTCTTGACGTTACTCCACTTAGCCTTGGTATCGAGACACTTGGCGGCGTGATGACTAAGATCATCGAAAAAGGCACAACCATACCAACTAAGAAAAGTCAAGTCTTCTCAACTGCTGAAGATAACCAAAGTGCCGTTACTATCATGGTTTTACAAGGTGAGCGTGAGTTTGCAAGGGATAATAAATCACTTGGTAACTTCAACCTAGAGGGCATCCCAGCAGCTCCAAGAGGCGTGCCTCAAATAGAAGTTGAATTTGACATCGACGCAAACGGAATTTTAACCGTTTCAGCAAAAGATAAAGCAACTGGCAAAGCCCAAAACATCACTATCTCAGGATCAAGCGGTCTTAGCGAAGATGAGATAAATAGCATGGTAAAAGACGCTGAGCTTCACAAAGAAGAGGATAAAAAACGCAAAGATGCAGTTGAAGCTAGAAACCAAGCAGACGCGCTTGTTCATCAAACTGAAAAGAGCATGAGCGAGCTTGGCGAGAAAGTCCCAGCCGATGATAGAAGCAACATCGAAGCTGCGCTAAATGATCTAAAAGAGGTCTTAAAAGATGAGAACTCTTCAAAAGAGCAAATCGATGCAAAAGTAGAAGCTCTAAGTAAAGCTAGCCACAAACTTGCAGAAGCTATGTATAAAAAAGATGAAAACGCTGGCGCAAACGGCGGAAATAACAAAAAAGACGACGACGTAATCGACGCTGAAGTCGAGTAAAACTC
>CAUSWS010000178.1:0-3333 GCA_963535265.1 uncultured Campylobacter sp.
TGGCTGCTAGCTTTCATAAATTTTATAATGAAAACCGCGTGGTTGGAAATGAAAATGAAGATAGTTTGTTAAAAGTCTTTGCAGTCGTTGCAGTTTCTATAAAAACAGCATTTAATATAATGGGAATCACAGCTAAAGATAGGATGTAATCTAATTAAAAACTTTTGCGAAAAAATATTTATTATGTTTTATTAAAATATAACTAAGTAAGCCTTTGATCGCCTGATTTTATGAGATTTTCTAGTGCGCTTCGAAGAGCTTTTGCGTCGCTATTTTTTGGGGATAGAAAATTTACCTGGCCAAATTTCTTCCTAAGCTTCTCTAGCTCGAGTTTGGTGAAAGTATATTTTTCGCCAAGGATGATCATAGGCCTATCCCTTTATCTTTATTTTAAATTTGCATTATAAAATTCGTCTAATTATACCCAAACGTGCTAATTGCATTTTTAAAAAAATAGTTAAGGTTAAAATATGTCTCATAAATTTCTTGCTGTGCTCGTTCTAGCGCTGATCTGTGCCATTTCTTTTGCGCTCTCAAACACGGTTTTGGCTAAATTTCACACCAGCCCGCTCATCATCTCTATCATTCTAGGCGCCATTTTTGCAAATCTTTTTACCAAACAAACTCAAATTTTAAAAAGTAGTGGCGTCGTGGCGGTCGCTGGGAAGCAAATTTTAAGGTTAGGCATCATACTTTTTGGCTTTAATATAAGCCTTAGTGAGATCGCAAGCGTTGGCGCTCTTGGCGTGATATACGCTGCTTTTATGGTATTTGCGACCTTTTCTTTTGCCATGGTTGGCGCTAAATTTTTGGGACTTAGCAAGGATAGTGCCGTGCTCATTGGCTCAGGGGCAAGTATATGTGGCGCAGCTGCTGTTATGGCTACTCAAAATGAGATAAAAGCAGACGCAAACAAGCTTGCTATCGCCATTTGCACGGTGGTGCTCTTTGGGACGATTGGCATGTTTATCTATCCATTTATCGCTAAATTTCTAGCTCTCACGCCACACCAAACTGGCTTTTTTATCGGCGGCTCACTTCACGAGGTAGCCCATGTAGTGGCAGCCTCAGCGGCATTTGATAGCACAGCTAGCAGCACCGCCGTCATCATAAAAATGCTTCGCGTCATCATGCTTGTGCCATTTTTGTTTTTGTTAAATTTCTTAAATTTAAGTCAAAATAGCGGTGGTTCAAAGCTAAAGAGCATACCTTGGTTCGCGCTATTTTTCTTAGTGGCGATCTGCGTTAGATCTTTGCCATTTTTCCCTGAAAATTTGGTGCAAATTTTAAAGCTAGCCGCTAGCATCTGTCTTTGCGTCGCGATGTGTGCTTTGGGGTTTGGGATAGATAGGAGTATATTTAAAGCGACGGGTAAAAAGCCATTTTTGTTAGCATTTTTTATATTTTTATGGCTTATTTGCTCATCGCTTATCTTTGTTAAGACTCTTTGCTAGTTTTTAGTTTTTGCAAAAACTCTTCGATGTTGTATTTTGCTCTGTAAGCTGGGCTTAAAAGGTGTATCAAAATGTCGCCAAGGTCCATCACGATCCAGTCAGGCGAACTCTCAGTGCCTATAAATTTCTCCCCAAGAGGCTTGAGCTCCTCTTTTAGGTCTTCAGCCAGCGAGTAAGCGTGCCTCTCGCCAAGCGTAGTAGCGATAACTACGGCCTTTACGAAATAATCATCCCCGCTCATATCAAACACTTGTATCTCTTCAGCCTTTTTTGCGTCTAAAACCTTAACTATACTTTCGGTGCGCTCTTGCATCGATCTCTCTTGCATCTTTAATCCTTGGTAAAAATTTATAATCTCATCTTTTATCTCGCTAGGCAGCTCATCAAGCCCCTTTTGATGCCTGATCTGCGACGAGCTAACATCCACGTGCACGTCCATTTTTTGTAAATTTTGCGGAATTTCTATGTGATTGCGCTTAGCGATCACAAACTGCACTAAATTTTTTAGCTCCTCATATCCGTGCCACTTATCAAGCGTGGCTAGGTGGTCAGCGCCTATTATGAGATAAAATTTCTCTATCTTGAATTTCTCATACAAATACTTAACCGTCTCTATGGTAGGCACTGGGCGAGCTAAATTTATCTCATAGTCTGAGATCTCGACCTTCTCTAGGCCGCCCCAAATTTCTCTTATCCACTTTAGGCGAAGCTCTGGCGGAGCTGAAAATTCGCTCTTAAAGGGACTTATAAAAGTTGGCATGATGATGAGCTTGTCGATATCAAGGCCGCTTAGTGCCATTTTCACAATGCTATCGTGTCCTAAATGAACCGGGTCAAAGCTCCCGCCAAAAAGTGCTAACTTCATCTATTAAAGTGCCTTGTTTATATTTGTTTTAAAATTCTTTTTTGTAGAATTAGGCGTAATTATATCAAAAGGAGCTAAGATGTCAGTTAAAGTAGCAATAAACGGCTTTGGGCGTATCGGTAGGTGTGCTGCTCGTATTATTTTAGAGCGTGATGATGTTGAGCTTGTCGCTATTAACGACACCGCAACAAGGGATATGACGAGGTATTTGCTCAAATACGACAGCGTGCATGGCGAATTTAAGCAAGACGTTAAGGTGATAAGCGACGATTTTATAGAAGTAAACGGCAAAAAGATAAGAGTTTTTTCAACAAGGGATCTAAACGAGCTTAGCTACGCAGACTACGGCGTGGACGTGGTTTTAGAGTGCACTGGCAAGTTCTTAACCACTGAAAAATGTGAGCCATATCTAGCTCGCGGCGTCAAAAAAGTCGTCATGAGTGCTCCCGCAAAAGATGATACTGCTACATTTGTAGTGGGCGTAAATGACGATAAATACGCAGGTGAAGCGATCGTCTCAAACGCAAGCTGCACTACAAACGGCCTAGCTCCAGTTGCAAAGGTGCTAAACGATAAATTTGGCATCGTAAAGGGGCTAATGACTACGATCCACGCATATACAAATGGTCAGAGTCTAGTTGATGTAAAGGCTAAAGACTTCCGCCGCTCACGCGCTGCAGCGCTAAATATCGGACCTACGACCACCGGAGCTGCAAAAGCGATCGCCAAAGTGCTTCCAGAGCTAAGTGGCAAACTACACGGCCAAGCAGTGCGCGTACCAGTCGCAAACGTCTCTATGGTCGATCTAACGGCGGTTTTAAAAAGACCAGCTAGCAAAGAGGAGATAAACGAGGCGTTTAGAGCGGCTGCGGAGTCAAATTTAAAGGGAATTTTATTTGTCGATGACGACTACAGGGTTAGTAGCGACTTTTGCACGAGCACCTTTAGCAGCATCGTAGCGAGCGACACTACGCAGGTTATCGCTGATGATATGGTGAAGGTCTTTGCGTGGTA
>CAUSWS010000179.1:0-3333 GCA_963535265.1 uncultured Campylobacter sp.
ATCGGCTGCGATAAAAAATGCACCTACTGCATCGTCCCACACACCAGAGGCGATGAAATTTCCATCCCTTCAAGCCTCATCTTAAAAGAGGTAGAAAAGGCTGCAAAAAGCGGCGCAAAAGAGATATTTTTACTAGGGCAAAATGTCAATAACTACGGCAAAAGATTTTCAGGCGTGCAAGAAAATATCGATTTTAGCGACCTGTTAGTGAAGATAAGCGAGATAGAGGGCGTTGAGAGGATAAGATTTACAAGTCCGCACCCACTTCACATGGATGATAAATTTCTTGAAATTTTTACATCTAACCCAAAAATTTGCAAGTCAATGCACATGCCACTCCAAAGCGGAAACACAAAAGTTTTGCGCGAGATGAAGCGCGGATACACAAAAGAGTGGTTTTTAGACCGCGCGCTAAGACTTAGAAAGATGTGCCCTGACGTGAGCATCTCAACTGATATCATCGTCGCATTTCCAGGCGAGAGTGAAAGCGAGTTTGAAGATACTATGGACGTGCTTGAGCAAGTTAGATTTGAGCAAATTTTTAGCTTTAAGTATTCACCTCGTCCGCTTACAAAGGCAGCTACTTTTACAAATCAAATAGATGATAAAACCGCTTCAGAAAGGCTTACGCGCCTGCAAAATCGCCACAGCGAAATTTTAGACGAGATAGTGGCAGCACAAAAAGATAAAATTTTTGATGTATATTTTGAAGAGCTAAGGGCAAATGGCGGCGTTGCTGGGCGAAGTTTTAACAACTTTTTGGTTCAAGTTGATGGCAGCGAAGAGCTTCTTGGCACTACGCAAAAAGTAAAGATCACAAATCCAAAACGAATGGTTTTGTATGGCGAGCTGCAAATTTAAAAGCACCCTTGAAAAGGTCGCCCTAAACGTAGGCGTCTTTTTCATATACATTTTGATGTGGCTCATTTTTCTAACCTGCAAAAAGAACTACACTCCAAATCTCTTACCACAAAATGGCTGCGTCGTCGTCTTTTGGCACGGCAGACTTAGCTTTATGAGCTTTGCTTACAGACGCTGGTGGAGCAGCCAAAACAGAAAACAAGGCAAGGTAATAATAAGCGACCACAAAGATGGCGAGCTCATCACCAAAGTAATCAAATTTTTTGGCATCGGCACCATCAGAGGCAGCAGCTCAAAAGGCGGCGCAAGGGCGCTTATAGAGGCTCTAAGAGAGATAAAACAAGGTCACGACGTCATCATCACGCCAGATGGCCCACGCGGACCAAGACACAGCGTGGCAGACGGAGCTGCGGTGATCGCGCAAAAATCATCTTGCGAAATTTATGCTCTAAATTTCGAAGCAAACTCGTTTTGGGAGTTTAAAAGCTGGGATAAGATGATACTTCCAAAGCCATTTTCAACTATAAATTTTAGCCTCTCAGCCCCTTTTAGCGTGGCAAATTTAGAGCAAAAAGAGGCAAAAGAGAAGATACAAAACGAGCTTTGGCAAGCCTCACAAAATGACGGCGGCAAGAGCGTGCTACAAAACAAAGAGGACTTTAGGTCAAATTTAAAAATTTGGTGGAAAAAATATGCGCATAAAAATCCGCAAATAAGTGACGAGATAAGAGAAATTTTGGATGAAATTTATGAAAAATAAAATTTCTATCTTTATAGCCATTTTTATAATAGCCTTGTTTGGGCTATTTTTTTACAGCGACAACTCCTATAAACTCGCCCTTGAAGCGAAATTTTACTACGAGAGCAAAGAGTACGAAAAGGCTCTAAATTTAAGTCAAAAAGCCCTTGATCTTGACGCCTACAACAAAATGGCCACCACCACGCTTAATCAAAGCAAGGCAGCGATAAAATTTAACTCATACATAAAAAACGGCAAAGAGTATGTGGAGCGCATCAAAAAAATGAGCCAAAGTGGCGTCAGTAAGGCTGATAATGAGCGTATCAAAATGATGTGTGATGTGATGATAGAGGATTTTGAAAGCTTAAGAAATTCTGCTTTGCTTGATGATGAGCTAAAAAGCGAAGCGCTAAGTACAAAAGAGGTTTTTGTTAAGCTCAAAAATGAGCTGTTTTAAAGTTATTTAATCCCTTTTTAGCTAACATATCAAAAATAATGCACTAAATTTAGGAGAGTTATGTCTTTTAGCATCAAAAAGCTTTTTTCAAACCTTTTCTTGAGCGTCGTGATCGAGGGTAATGAGTGCATTTTCTACGGTCAGGTCTTTAGAAATAGTAAGCTTATAAAAACCACAAATGCTAAATTTACAGACATAAGCATCGAAAATGTCGATGAAAAGGTCATAAAATACATAGAAGAGCAAGAAAAGGCTTATTTTGGCGTCTATATTTCGCTCTTTTTTAACGACGACTCACAAGGTGCGCTACCTACTGCTAACTTTGACGAGTACAAAAAATTTAACATCAACACGCAAAATTTAACCAGCCTTGTGATGCAAGATAGCTGGAGTATATATGCAAATTTAAACGCTATAAGAAGATATAAAAACCTCTTTGGGCAAGGCAGCGTCGATCTTATTTATTCGCCTATCGCCCTGCTCTTTCACGAGCTTTTAAAGCGTGGAATTTCACCTAAAACTACGCTATATCTCTACATCCACTCGCACTCTTTTGCACTTGCGATATTTAAAGATAAGCAGATGAAGCTCTCTACATTTTTAAATATGAGCGACGCTGAAGAGGGCAACGAAGAGATCGAAAGCCTAAAAGAAGAGGACATAACAGACATCGACAACCTTATCGTCAAAGAAGAAGATGGTGCAACGGCGCTTGATGATTTTAAGAGTTTGGATGATTTTTTAAGCGACGACAAGCCAAAAGAATTTGAAGATCTAAACTACGAGCTAAACATGCCAGCTTCGACAAATGTCGAGAAATCAGTAGCGATCTTTGGGCGTGATATGAAGATGTTTGACTACATCGCAAAGGCAATGAAAGAATTTTATGAAAATCCAATCTATGGTGGCGATTTTATCGAGCAGATCATCGTTTTTGAAAACACAAAGACAAGCGCGACCTTTTTACAATACCTGCAGTCTGAGCTATTTGTGGAGACATCAAGCTATCCGATCAACACAAATCACATCATGAATGAGATCATGCAAGAAGAGATAACACTATGAAATTTAGCTTCATCACCCCAGAACCAAGACCGCTTCTTTCTATCTTTAGTAAGCTCTGGCTAACGCTCATAGGCTTTGTTTTTGTGGTGCTTTTGGTGGCAAATTTCTTCATCGTTTATAAAAACTACTCAACCAAGAAAAATATAGAATTTCTAGCAAATGAGCAAAAAGAGCTTAGCCAAAAGATAGTCACTACGGATGAAATTTCAGC
>CAUSWS010000180.1:0-3287 GCA_963535265.1 uncultured Campylobacter sp.
CAAATGAAGATCTAGCAAAGATGCCAAAGGGCTACTTTTCAAAAGATAAAAAAATAGAGCATGTTGAATACCTAATGGGTAGGATGACTAGCGATGAGCTAGATGGACTAACCGATAGAAGCAATGAAAAGATAACTCATATCTTTAGAACAACTCAAGACGTAGAAAATGCACGTAAATTAATAAATAATCTAAAAGATATAAACGTAGAAGTCAATGGAAATTTCCTTGACTTTTCTCCAGAAGTGATGACAACTGAGCATACTATCCCTTATATGTGGGTTAGTAGTGCTGGATATGACTTCAAGCCTGATATGTCCGTATATGATAACGAACAAGGCTATACAAAGGAGCAAATCTTTGTGGCATTTTTAAAAAACGAGCAAGGTCTTGTGTTGCAAGGTGGCACAACAAGGATAACCGACGAGGCTCTTAGCGTGTATAAAAACTATCAAATAATTACAAAACAAGATAGAAGCGAGATAGGCATACCAAAGGCTTATTATGATGAGATACTATCTGGCAAGAAAGATCTAAAAGATATACTAGCTAGGATTTTAAAGCTTAGAAATTTAGAGCTAAAAAAAGATCATACACTCGAAGGGCTAGCTAGTAAGATAATGGACGTTTTAAAAGAATTTGATGAGAGGACGAAGGTAAAAGCCTAAAGCCCATCAAGTAAAATTTTATAAAGGCGGTTTATCTCATTGTCATTTAGCTCGATCGTGCTTTTTGTGTCAAACAAATTTTTGATCTTGCTAGCGTCAAATTCGCTCCTATCAAGGCAGTGCTTGTGAGATGGCAAAAAGCCACGAGTGAGGCAAAGCTCGCTTTCTATCTCCTCGTCGCAGATAAAGCACTCAAGCTCGCTGTGAAGCCTGCCTTCATACTCTAAAATTTTGACGTAGCTTTCGATGATAAGGCGTTTTGGGTTTTGTAGCTGCATCTGTTTGGCGCAGCGATCAAGCTCAAAAAAGTAAATTTCATCAAGCTGCTCGACCTCTTTTAGATGATCATAAAGTAGGCGCATAAACTGCTGCCAAATGATGAGCTTATCACGCTCTAACAGCCATTTAAAGCCAAGGTGGAGTATGCTTCTAAGCTTTGGTAGAAATTTCGCCTCTTGCTCGAGCTCAAAGTCGATCTTGTAGCCAGTCATGATGTTTGAGTGGCGAGCGCCAAAAAATCTATACGACTTTACGAGCAAATTTGGCGTTAGCACAAAGACTAAAAGGTCCTCGTCTCTGACCTTTTGCACGCGCAGGATGTAGCCTTGCATCTAGGCAAAAAACTCCCTTATGCGCTCTCTCATCACGCGGGCATCTTTGATGAAATTTACCTCATTTCTAAAGCTCGTAGCGCCATCTATGCCCTTGCTGTATTGGTGCAAATGCTTTCTAAATATGCAAAGTCCGTGCTCGCCGTAGTGCTCGATCATAGCGTCGAAGTGAGCTAGGATGATCTCTTGTTTTAGTGCCTTATCCACGCTACTTTTGGTCTTTATCTCGTGAAATATCCAAGGATTGCCGATGCTTGCTCTGCCGATCATTAGGGCGTCACATTTTGTGAGATTTAAAATTTCATCTGCATTTTGCGCGTTTATGTCGCCATTTGCTACGACTGGGATTTTCACGCTCGCCTTTACTCTAGCGATCGCTTCGTAATCAACCTTTGCGCTGTATCCGCCAGCTCTGGTGCGACCATGCACTGCGATGTAGTTTGCGCCGGCTTCTTCACAGGCTTTTGCGATTTTCTCTTCGTTTTTGTCGTTAAAGCCAAGTCTAAATTTAACGCTTAGGCTCTCTTTGTTTGAGACGCTTTTTATGGCTTCGATTATGCTTTGAAGTTTGTCTAAATCGTTTAACAAAGCCGATCCCGCTCCTTGTCTAACGACCTTTGGCACAGGGCAGCCGCAGTTTAGATCCAGTCCGTAAATCCCATCAAATTTATTGATGATCTGCACGGCTTTTTTTAGATTTTCTATATCACTGCCAGCTATTTGGACGACGTAGGGCTCTTCGTTTGGGGATTTTTTAAGCATTTCAAGGGTTTTATCACTGCTCTCATAGACCAAGGCGTTTGCGCTGATCATCTCGCTAACAGTGACGTCGCAGCCAAATTTCTTGACAACGCTTCGTAACGGCAGGTCAGAAAAGCCAGCAAGTGGCGCTAAGAAAAGTGGCTTTTTACTAAAGTCTATCATTTAAAAAATAGCGAGCTAGGCACCATTTTGCCGTTATCTCGCAAAAATAGTAAAACCTTTATCTCTTTAAACTCATCAGGGTCGCTGCCCTCGATAGCTTCTCTTACTTTATCAAGCATCTGAAGCTCAAATAGCGCATATACGTAGGCTTCATCAGCGTCAGCATGGATGCTTTTTAGCTTCTCAAAGATGCCGATAAATGCGTCTGGCTTTAGCTTATTTTTAAGCATTATGGCAGCCTTGTCGTATTGTGCCTTTGTCACTTTTGCGTTGTTTAGAAGACCAAAAATTTCATCGCTACTTAGATCGATCTCGTCATTTACAAAACGCATGATAATGGTCATTATATCTTCGCTTGCTAGCTCTGGATCGATTTTTTTAATCTCACTAAATGAAGCTGTTTTTATGAGCTTGTCAAAGGCTGCTTTTTTAAGGCTCTCATTTTGCTCTTGATTTTTAAGTACATCAAGATAGTAAGTAGGCAGCTGTTCGATCTTGTTTAACTCATTTAGGATGTTTAGCTTGCTATCTTTTGCTAGTCTAAATTTCTTTAGATCGACGATCTCTTTGTTTTTTATACTTTTTATGGTTTGCAAGATGTTGTTTATCTCGCCGTCATCAACGCCAACATCTTTAAGCTCGCCTACTGGTGAGATAGAGCGAGTGAGCTGTGAGGCGATCTTATAAGTGTCAGTTTTAAAGTCTTTGTTGCTCTCAAAGCCAAGAAGCGTCTCTTTTGCAAGGTCTTTGTAGAGATTTGCATCTTTTTTTATCCATTTTTTATATCTATAAAAGGCGTATCCGTGATATGCGATGTGAAGTAGGGCAAGGAGCGCCAAAAGGGCTACTGGAAGTGCTACCCAGACAGCTACTGGCAAGGTTATGGCTTGACCTAAGAGCTCAAAGGTAAAGTCTGAACTATTAAGAGAATAGGTAAGTCCTGCAACAACTGCTGTGTAGATGATGCAGTAGACGAGAAATTTTCTGGTTTTCATATTTTCTCCTTAGTTTTTTGCTGTTTTTTCTATTATCTCACGACAAGCTATGCAGTATTTTGCATGCGGTTTTACTTTTAGGCGAGGGA
>CAUSWS010000181.1:0-3284 GCA_963535265.1 uncultured Campylobacter sp.
TCACCTTCTATCCGCTTATGAAATCAGAGCTAACAAGAGAGAACATCGCTCGCGCACTTGGCGTCTCAAACGTAGATAATGAGCGCGAATTTTACGAGACCATCGTGAGCGAATTTGCTAAAAGCGGCTACAAGCAAAGCAACGCTTGGGCATTTTCAAATGAAAAAAGCGCAGACCTTCGCGACGAATATGTAGGCTCAAATTTAGAGTATGTTGGCGTTGGTAGCGGGGCATTTAGCTTCCTTGACGGCGAGCTAGTTATAAACGCATTTAACCTACTTGACTACGGCAGAAAGGTCAAAGATAGACAAAGCCCAGTCATCGCAAAATGCGCATTTAGCAAAAAAGAGAGACTAAAGTATACATTTTTAACAAGGCTTTTTGACGGTGCCGTCGATATCAAAACCTACAACGAGCAAAACAACGCAAACATCAACAAAGACCTATTTGTCGAGCTTAGCTTGCTAAAACTTGTAAATGCGATCTATGAAGAAAACGGCGTTATCAAACCAACATTTTTTGGCAAATACATCTGCGTCGTGCTTATGCGTGACTTCTACGCTGGCATGGACAAGGTGCGCGCGATATTTAAGGATGACGCGAAGATCAAACGTAGCAAGGTGCTTCACATCATGAGCGAAGACACCGAGCAAAAATTTGATCAAAACATCATTCAGCCACGCGCTGCGATGTAATGCTTGTAAATTTAATAAAAAGCAATCTCTTTTCAATAATCAAAATAGTGATCCTGACGCTTGCCTTTAGCGGGCTTGGCGTCTGGACGCTCTCTTTTATCAACAACGAACTTGTAAATTTAAAAGAATTTGATGCTTTTGTGGCGGTTAAATTTATAGCTATCTTGATCTTATTTTTCATAAGCGCCATCGCCGCAAATATCTCGCTTACAAATTTCGGACATAAATTTATCTACGAGCTTAGATATCAAAGCGTAAAGCAAATTTTAGACACGCCAAATAGCGTGATAAACGAGATCGGCAAGGCAAAGATCATAGCCAGCCTAAACAACGACATAAAGACGATCACATTTGCCTTTATGAGCGCTACTGGCTTCATACAAAGCCTAGTTTTCATCATTTGCGCCAGCTTTTATCTAGCCTACATCGCGCCAAAGGTTTTTATATTTAGTGCCGTTTGGATCGGCGCAACACTCGTTATAAACACGCTTTTGATGAAAAAGATACACCTTTACTTCAAAGAGTCCAGAACGCAAGATGACGCACTGCAAAAGCACTATGACGACATCGTCGAGGGGCACAGAGAGCTTAGCCTAAATAGATCAAGAGCTAGTGTCTGCTTTGATGAGCTAAATTTGACAGGCGACAAAAAACGCCAAAGCATGGTAAAAGCGGACGTCTATCACGCACTAAGTGATAATTTTACAAATGTAATGCTCCTTGGCGCAGTCGGACTTTGCGTATTTTTGTGCGTGGCATTTGGCTGGGCAAGCCTGCAAACGGCGCTAAGTATCAGCCTTACGATACTATTTTTAAGAGGCTCATTTATGAGTATGGTTGGCTCCATACCAGCCGCACTTAGCGCAAAAGTGAGCTTAGAGAAGATAATGAACTTAAATTTAAATGATTTCAAAGAGGGCTTTAAATTTAATGATAGCCTAAGCGATGAGTGGCAAAGCATCAGGCTAAAAGATATAAATTTTAGCTACGAGCAGGGCAAATTTAGCCTAAAAGATGTAAATTTAGAGATCAAACGTGGCGAGATAACATTTATCATCGGTAAAAATGGCAGTGGCAAAAGCACGCTTATAAATATTCTCTGCGGCCTTCTTCGCCCAAGCAGCGGCGAAATTTACCTTGATAGCGCAAAGATAGATGAGGCAAATTTACAAAGCTATCAGGCAAAGATAAGCGCAATATTCGCTGATTTTTATCTATTTTCGCAAACGCTCTCTCGTGATGGCTTTGCCAGCCAAAGCGATATAGAGGAGCTTTTAGCCCTGCTTGAGATAGATAAAAAGGTAAGTGTTGTTGATAATAAACTTAGCACCACGCAGCTCTCAACCGGCCAGCGAAAGCGCCTAAGCCTGCTAATAGCCATCTTAGAGCACCGCTCTATCCTTATCCTTGATGAGTGGGCGGCCGATCAAGACCCGCTATTTAAGCGTAAATTTTACAAAGAAATTTTGCCATTTTTACAAAGTAAGGGCATAAGCGTTATCGCTGTGAGCCACGATGATAGCTACTTTGACGTGGCGACTAGGATCATTTTAGTTAAAAATGGCTTTGTGCGTGAGCTTGATGAGAGTGAGCGCATAAGTGCCGCAAAAGACGCCGTTGAGAAGATAAAATAAGAGTATTTTTTACACAAAAAGAGATTTACATCGCTACTCTTGAGCTATTTCAAGATCAAATAAATTTAAATTTAGTAGAATTTTGAAAAATTAAAAAAGGCGAAGTATGTCACACTCAGAGCTTGATAGCAGTTATCTTGGCGCTTTCATCATACTTTTGCTAGCTACTTGTTCGTTTAGTTTGATAACATTTTTATCCTCAAAGATAAGCAAAAAGCTAGCCAACCGCAACACCGAGCGCCTAAAAGTAGGCTTTTACGAGTGCGGACCGACCACCGTAAAACAGCCAAATAAGATAAATATCCACTACTTTTTTTATGGAATTTTATTTATTTTATTTGACGTTGAGGTCATTTTTATGTATCCGTGGGCGGTGGATTTTAGGCTGCTTGGGCTATTTGGGCTCATCGAGATGCTACTTTTTGTAGTGATCTTACTCATCGGCTTTGCTTACGCTTGGCAAAAAGGAGTCTTTAAATGGCAAAGCATCAGATAAACTACGCTGCAAATGGCGGCCTGCCAGTGGTTTTGACAACCGTTGATAAGCTCGTGCAGTGGGGCAGGAGCAACTCGCTTTGGGCACTTAGCTACGGGCTTGCATGCTGTGCGATCGAGATGATGGCAAGTGGGGCTAGCAGATATGACTTTGATAGATTTGGCACCATTTTTCGCGCTAGTCCAAGGCACTCTGAGGTGATGATCATAGCTGGCACGCTAACTAAAAAACACGCTGAATTTACAAGGCGCCTTTATGATCAAATGCCTGAGCCAAAGTGGGTCATCTCGATGGGTAGCTGCGCAAATACTGGTGGCATGTTTAACACCTATTCAACCGTTCAAGGTGTAGATCGCATAATCCCCGTCGATATCTACATCCCAGGCTGTGCCCCGCGCCCAGAAACGCTTCAGTACGCACTTATGATGCTTCAAAAAAAGATAAGAAAACAAAGTGCAT
>CAUSWS010000182.1:0-3280 GCA_963535265.1 uncultured Campylobacter sp.
CCTAGTTGCTCGCTAGCAAGCTTAATGATCTCTTTATCAGGCGTAACTGGGGTCTTGCCAAAGTAGCCAAGCACCATTTTGCCGTATCCTTCAGCGATCTTTTTCCACTTGCCAAACATCACGTTATTAAAGGCTTGTTGGAAGTAAAACTGGCTAACAGGAGTCACTGAAGTGCCGTATCCGCCCTTTTGCACCACCTCGCGCATAGCAAGGATGACCTCTGGGAATTTATCCAAGATATTGTTATCTCTCATCATCTGGGTGTTTGCAGTGAGTGCGCCACCAGGCATCGGCGAAAATGGTATGAGCGGGCTTACTTGCACGGCTTCAGGCGGCAAGAAATACTCTTTTAAACAATCATTTAAAACGCTCTCGTATTTTAGAATTTTCTCCACATCAAGTCCGCCAAGATCGTAGTTTTTACCTTTAACTGCGTGAAGCATTGTTAAGATATCTGGCTGACTTGTGCCGCCACTTACTGGGCTTGCGGCTAGATCTATGCCATCAACACCAGCTTCAAGCGCTGCAAGGTAGCAAGCGACACTTACGCCTGCTGTTTCGTGTGTGTGAAGTCTGATATGAGTTTTTTCTGGGAGTAGTTTTCTAGCCATTTTTATGGTTTCATAGACCTTTTGTGGGCTACTTGTGCCACTTGCATCTTTAAAGCAAACGCTGTGATAAGGGATATTTGCATCTAAAATTTCTCTTAAAATTTTCTCATAAAATTTAACATCATGAGCTCCCACACAGCCACTAGGTAGATCCATCATAGTAACGACTACTTCGTGTTTTAGCCCGTGATGAGCGATCCTTTCGCCTGAATATTTTAAATTTTCAACATCATTTAGTGCGTCAAAATTTCTAATAGTAGTAGTTCCGTGTTTTTTGAAAAGTTTTGCGTGAAGGTCTATTAGCTCGCGGCTACCAGTGTCAAGTGTGACGGTATTTACGCCCCTGCTTAGGGTTTGAAGGTTTGCTTTAGGTCCTACGATGCTTCTAAATTTATCCATCATTGCAAAAGCGTCTTCATTTAGGTAAAAATAAAGGCTTTGAAATCTAGCCCCGCCGCCAAATTCAAAATGCTCTATGCCAGCCTCTTTGGCTGCTTCAAGCGCGGGCAAAAAGTCGTTCATAAGCACTCTAGCGCCATAAACTGACTGAAAGCCATCTCTAAAGGTCGTATCCATAACATCGATAAATTTCTTTGCCATATTTCACCTCATTAAATTTATAAATTTACTAAAAAGCGGTCATAAAAAATGGCTAAATTTGACAGAAACTCAAATTAGCCATTTTACTTGTTTTTGGTATTTTACAACCAAAAACTTTTATATCAGTTAAAAAGTGAGAGTAAGAAGTTAAATAATCCGCCGTGGCTTGCATCAAGCATCGGCTTTATCTCCATCAAAAAGACGCAGAAAAAGACTAAAACTGCCACTTGGATGATGATGTAAGGCACTACGCCTTTGTAAATAGCAGATGTTTTTATCTCAGCAGGTGCGACTGATCTTAAGAAAAATAGACTAAATCCAAATGGCGGCGTCAAGAATGAAGTTTGTAAATTCATAGCAACTAAGATCGCTAGATAGACTGGGTTTATGCCTAGTTTTGCGGCGATTGGTACCAAGATAGGAAGCACGATATATGAAATTTCAACAAAATCTATAAAAAAGCCAAGCACAAAGATAACAGCCATACTAAAGATGATAAAGCCCCACTTCTCGCCTGGTAAATTTGTCATGAAATTTTCAACTATCTCATCGCCTCCAGTGTAGCTAAAGACCATAGAAAAGGCAGTCGCACCAACAAGTATAGCAAATACTAGAGCTGTAGTTTTTACGCTCTCAGCCAAAGCTTCTTTCATCATAGAAAATGAAAATGTCCTATAAAACATAGCGAGGATAATAGCGCCCACGCAACCAAATGCTGAGCTTTCAGTCGGTGTAGCGATACCTGCAAAGATAGAGCCAAGCACACAAATAACTAGCAAAAGTGGCGGAAAGATCGCAATTAGCGCTTTAATGACCTGCTTAAATTTACTAACCCCGCTCTCATCTTTTACGATAGGAGCGACCTCTGGCTTAAGATAAGCAGCTATCAAAATATAAACTATATAAACCCCAACTAACGTAAGTCCCGGCACAATAGCTTGGTGAAAAAGCTCGCCAACTGGCACTGAAAAGATATCGCCCAAAATGATAAGCACGATAGAAGGAGGGATGATCTGACCAAGCGTACCAGCAGCGCATATCGTGCCGCAACCTAGGGATTGGTCGTATTTATACTTTAGCATTACAGGCAAGCTTATAACGCCCATAGCAACGACGCTAGCACCTACGACGCCAGTTGAAGCAGCAAGAAGCGCACCAACTAAGATAGTGCTTATCGCGATGCCGCCACGAATTTCACCAAAAAGCATACCCATACTCTCAAGTAATCTCTCAGCTAGCTTTGACTTTTGAAGCACAACGCCCATAAATACAAAAAGTGGAACTGCTATAAAAATTCTACTCTCCATGATAGAGAAAATTCTATATGGCATGAAGTTAAACATATCTTTAAATACTTCTATACTGCCAAGTAGTCCGTCGCCATCGCTAAGGCTCTCTACAACGCTACCTACCATGCCAAATATCATCGCAACCGCACCAAAGGTAAATGCCACTGGAAAACCAATGCCAAGCATCAATAGTGCGGCTATAAACATTATTAATCCAGCCATATTTTCTCCTTACTAGCTTTCTTATAACGATTAAAATTTTTTATAAAAAAGCCAATCGCAAAAAATATGAGCGTATAAAATGAAAAAGGGATCATCGCTTTTATGATCCATCTATGAGTAAGACCGCCTGGATCTGCGCTGGCCTCTGCCGAGCTGTAAGCATCTCCTACAAATCCAAATGATAAATTTGAAACCAAAAGCGCAAATGGTATGATAAAAAATATAGTGCCAAGCATATTTACAAGGGCTTTTTTTCTTTCTGAAAATTTGGCATAAAAGATATCAACTCTAACGTGTGAGTCCTCTTTTAGAGCATAGCTCATGCCAAGTAGAAATATCACGGCAAAAAAGTGCCACTCAAGCTCCTGAAATGCAACATTGCCGTAAGAGAAAAAGTATCTTGCCACAACGTTAAAAAATACGTCTATTATCATCAAAGCCATAATAAACATACAAATGTAGCCGACTATATCGCCAGCTTTGTCAAAAAATTTCTCAATCTTATCCATTAAAAACCTTTAATAGTTCATTTATCATGATGATGAGCACACAAACTGG
>CAUSWS010000183.1:0-3273 GCA_963535265.1 uncultured Campylobacter sp.
ATCACATCGAGTGTGGCGTGCTACTAGAGGCAAAAGATAAATTTTAAAAGGAAAGTTGAAAATGGTTTCATTAAACAAAATAATCCAAGCAAAGATAACGATCGGTCACTTTGTAAATAAAACTCCGTTTGCGCTAAGTGCAAAACTTAGCAAAATTTTGGGCGCAAATGTCTATTTGAAAGAGGAAAATTTACAGCGAACTGGAGCTTACAAGATAAGAGGCGCTTACAATAAAATAGCTAGCCTAAGCGATGAGGAGCGAAAACGTGGCGTCGTGGCTGCAAGCGCTGGCAATCACGCTCAAGGCGTGGCGATAAGCGCAAAAGAATTTGGCGTGCATGCTTGCATCGTCATGCCAGAATCAACCCCGCTTCTAAAGGTAGCTGGCACAAAGGATCTTGGCGCTGAAGTGATCTTAAAAGGTGATAACTTTGATGAGGCGTATGAATTTGCAGTAAATTACGCCAAAGAAAAAGATATGACCTTTGTTCATCCATTTAACGATGAGTACGTCATGGCAGGGCAGGGAACTGTGGGTCTTGAGATGTTTGATGAGATAAGCGATCTTGATATGGTTGTAGTGCCAGTTGGTGGTGGCGGCTTAGCTAGTGGCGTGGCAAGCTGTATAAAGCAAGTTAATCCAAAAACCAAGGTCGTTTGCGTCGGCGCAAAGGGCGCTCCAGCGATGTTTAATAGCTACGGCGCTAAAAAGAGCATAAACTCAAAGTCAGTTCGCACCATAGCTGATGGCATCGCTGTGCGTGATGCGAGTGAGATAACGCTTAAAAATATCGTTGAGTGCGTGGATGAGTTCGTACAGGTCGATGATGAGGAGATCGCAACTGCGATTTTGTTCTTGCTAGAGACGCAAAAGATCGTAGTTGAAGGAGCTGGCGCAGCTGGCGTGGCAGCACTTATGCATGATAAGATCAAATTTAAAAAAGGTGCAAAGATAGGCGTGGTGCTAAGTGGTGGAAATATCGATGTGCAGGTGCTTTCTATCATCATCGAAAAGGGTCTTATCAAGTCTCACCGCAAGATGACTTTGCAAATCACACTTGTGGATAAGCCAGGAGCGCTCATGAGCCTAACTGATAGCCTAAAATCAGCAAATGCAAACATAGTTAAGATCGACTACGACCGCTTCTCTACTAAGCTTGACTACGGCGATGCTAGCATCACTATCACGCTTGAGACAAAGGGTCTTGAGCATCAAGAAAAGATCAAAGATACGCTTAATAAAAACGGCTTTTCTTTCACTCAACTCTTCTAAATTCATAAGCTCGCTACCTTTTAAAGTAGCGAGCATTAACTTTCATTAAATTTACAGGACTAAAATTTCGCAAATTTATTCAAGGATGAGATATGAAAAAGAGTTTATTAAGCCTTGCGTTGTTTTGCACTTTAGCTTTTTGTGCCGATGATGAGGTGGTTGGCAAACAAAATGATCAAGTATGGATAGGAGCTATGGGCGGATGCAAGCTTTATGTATTTTCACTAAAGACGACTGACGCGCCAGTAGATAAGCTAATAGCCAAAGATGAGGCGCAAAAAGAGCTAGTAGCAAATACTAAAAATTTACCAAACAAACACAACGTAATGTTTGCAAAGTGTGATGACTACACGGCGCTCATAGATAGCGGCTATGAAGATAGCTTGGAAAATTTAAAGTATGATCTGCAAACTTTTGGCAATATAAAGCCAGAGGATCTAACCTACGTCATCACCACGCACGCTCATCCTGATCACATAGGCGGGCTCATAGATGGAGGCAAAAAGACATTTAAAAACGCCAAGCTTCTTATAGATGAAAAGGAGTGGGACTACTGGATGAAGGGCAAAGATGAGAGGATAAAAGAAATTTTATCGCTTTATAAGGATGATAAGAGCTTTTTTAATCATAAAAAGCCGCTATTTAACGGGGCGCTAAAGATCATGGCTATCCCAGCCTACGGCCACACTCCAGGGCACAACATGATAAGCTTTGAGGCAGATAACGACAAGATCATCTTTATAGCTGATCTTCTTCACGTCCTAACAGTGCAAGAGGTTGAGCCAAGCATATCTATCACTTATGATGTGGATCCAGTGCAAGCTGCCAAAACGAGAGAAAAGGTGCTTGATGGCTTGGAGGACGAGACTACGAAGATAGTGGGAGCTCACATGCCTTATAAGAGCCCTATCACCTTGCCAGAGTGATAAATTTCTTTTGCTTTACAAATTTAGGATAAAATGCGGGCTTTAAAGGAGAAAATATGAGCGAATACGCAAATTTGATATTAGCTATCTTGCTAGCTATTTTGGCATTTGCATTTTATAGGTCAAACAAGGCGCTAAAAAAGGCAAAAGACGATAGCGAAAATGTCTCAGTCAGCACTGAAATTTCGCAGCTTAAAAGCATCGGCGAACTATCTGTTTTTCAAGTATATAGCAAAGAGATCGTCACAAAGACAGATCATGCGTTTGGAAATTTCGGCAAAGAGTACCTAAGGTGGCTAGTGAGTGAAAAGAAGCTTTCGATGATATTTGAGTTTGAGATAAATTTCATCTATGATCTAACCAGCCCAAAGCTCGAGATCACGCAGATCGCAAACGCTAGCTATAAGATAAAAATGCCCCCATGTAAGTATAAATTTTCAATCGCCGATATGAAATTTTACGACGAAAAAAACGGCAAATTTATACCATTTTTGCTGCCTGACTCGCTAAATGGCTTTTTTGGTAGCACATTTACAGAAGAGGACAAAAATAGACTAATCGAAGAGGCAAGAAACGAAGTCAAAAAGATGAGCGTTCGCCTTATCTCGCAGCTTCAAAGTAAAATTCACAAATCAGCTCGCGACACGCTTGAGGCGATAGCTAAGAGCTTTGGTGCAAATAAGGTCGAGTTTGTCTTTGACGATAACGACGAGCAGATAAATGAGCAACTAAATTTAGAAAATATCGCATAAAAACAAAATTTAAAGGAGAAAAAATGAGTGTAAATTCACAAGAGGTCACACAAGCACCTGGTAACAACACAGTCTTTCAAACATGGGTCTTAAAAGGCGACAAAAAGGCATGTAAAGAGGGCTTTGCTAAGCTTTGTGCTTTGGTTGTAAATTTAAATAAAACTGCCAAAGTTAGATTTGGCGCAAATGAAAATGTAAATTGCGTTCTTGGCGTGGGTCATGATGCTTGGAAAAAGCTTGAAATTTCAAAAGAATTGCCAAAAGAGCTTGTAAATTTTAAAGCTATAAAAGGCGATAAACATGAAGCCGTTAGCACAAAGGG
>CAUSWS010000184.1:0-3270 GCA_963535265.1 uncultured Campylobacter sp.
TGGATCTTTGTAGCCATCTTTTTTTCTAAATTCTTCAAAAAATTCCTTAAATTCGTTTGCGTCTTTAAACTCTTTAGACATCTATTCTCCTTTAAATTTTTTCTTAGTCTAGCCAAAAATGGCTAAAAATTTTATGATTTTAAAGCATTTGAACTTTGATAAATTTATAAATTATAATAATGATTAACCTTATCATAAAAAAAATAGAAATAAAATGTCGCAAATTTTACAAGGAGACAAAATGTCAAATTTAACTACCAAACCAAAATTTGCTCTAGCTGCGTTGATCGGCCTCGTCGCTGGCGTAGTTTCAGCTTTTGTTAAATGGGGCGCAGAAGTGCCGCTTCCACCAAGAAGCCCCATGGATATGTTTAACGCTGCTTGCGGACCAGAAAGTGCCATCAGAGCAGCTGATGCGATCGACTGCTCGAGAAATTTCTTAAACCCGCCTTATGTGTTTTTGAGAGATTATGTCGGTATCACCGATCCAAATGCTGCTATCTACGAGTTTGCAGGGCATGCCTTTAACTATGTGATGCTAACGCATATCATATTTTCAGTCGTTTTTGCTGTTGGCTACTGCCTCGTGGCTGAGAAATTTCCAAAGATCACGATGTGGCAAGGCGTGATGGCTGGTATCTTAGCAACTATCGCAGTTCATGGCATCTCACTGCCGCTTCTTGGCCTCACTCCGCCACTTTGGACACTTCCTTGGTATGAGTATGTCTCTGAGCTTGTAGGTCACATGGTCTGGTTTTGGTCGATAGAGATCATCCGCCACGACCTAAGAGCTAGGATCACAAAAGAAAAAGATCCTAACGACTGCTGCAACGCTTAGCTTATAAATTTGCTTTTTTGGGCGCAAAACCTAAGGCAGCAAAATTTAATCATTTAAAAAACTCTAGCGCCTCTTGATCGCAGCCAATACCTAAAAACAAAAAATTTCATCATTTTTGCAAAGCTTGAAAAACTTAAATTTATATAGCTTTTAATGCATAAATTTAAAAATTTAAGCACTTAGCATTCACTACTAAGCTCTAAATTTTCTAAACGAAGCGGCTTTTCACCCTCAAAGATCACCCCAACGCCATAAGGCTCACAGATATCAAGCGCACCCTCGGCAAAGCTCATCAACCACTGCTTATCGCCCGCATAAAAGGTACATTGCGGCGAGCTAAATGGCAGGTCACAAACTGGCACGTCAAGCAAGCTGAGTTCATCATCACTCAAACAATGCTCTCGCCCAAGCTCATCTTTTAAAAAGACAAGCGCCTCTTTTATATGTTGGTCGATATCCTTGGCAATTCGCTCTGCTAGCAAAGTAGTCTCATCATCCACGCCAGTCTCGTCTTTACAGACAAGGCAAAACGGTACTTCTCCAAAGCTCTCGCTTTTTAGCTCCAGCTGCGCGTACCAAATAAAACCATCATCTACCGCGACTTTTTCAAGCTCGCCAAATTTCAAAGTCATTTTTTATTCTCATTTTTGTGATTTTACTACTCTTGTAAAAGAGTCAAATTTAAGCAAATTTGTTGTGATTTAAAATAGAGACAGCTTGTAAATTTGCCCTTTTAACATAAAGCAAAAGCTAAATTTACAAGCAAATTTTCAGTTTTTCTCGCTATTTAGAAGCAAAATTTCTCATCAGTGCCATTTTGCTTGCGCATAGCTTTAAAGTTAGCAAGATTGTCTTTGTCTAAAAAGTAATCTTTCTCTTTTTTATTGCGGGCTTCAAGCTTTTCTATGCCTTTTGCAAGGGCTGCTTTTCTATCTTCGTGAGGCGAGCTAAATTCTGGCGAAAACATCGCTTCATAGGCATTTTTCTTAGTCCATTCAAGTGCTTTATCAGCGATCTCTTGTTGCTTTTTGATATCGCAAAATGCATAAGGATTGACCACGTCGCCAACAAGCTTCATAAACGCCCCTATCGCAGCCACCACGTCAGTAAATTTCTCGCCCTCCATGTCTATAACGCCTCTTAGCAAGATCGCGCGATTTTTTGCCACGTAAAACCAAAATACCGCATCATCGCGAAGTCCGAGGTCGTATGCACGAGCTGAGAGAACAAAAAGAGTTATCGGAGAGACCATCTGTGGGGCGTCTTGCACGATCTTTTCTGCCTTTTTGAAGTCCTCTACTTTGCCACTTTTTAGTAGCTCATCTATCTTGTCATAGACCTTGACATATTCCACCTTGCCAGCGTTTGCTGAGTAGTAAGGCGTGACGTAGATGTCGATACTTCTTACTTTGCCGTCGTTTGCAAAGCCACATACCGCTGTAAAAAGTAGCATCGAAAGCAGTGATAAAATTTTCATTTTAGCTCCTTGGTTTAAAATTTTTTATTATTTTAACTAAAAGCAGTTGAAAAGATTAGGATAATTTTAAGAGATAAACTCTGTTTTTTAACAAACACAAGGAGCAAAATTGCATAAAACTTTCTAACGAGCAGTTTTATTAATTTCTCTTCTTAGCCTATCTTCTTCTTTTTCTTTTTTTAAAATCATTTCTGCTTTTGCACGCAATTCTTTTCTTCTATCTACTGCTTTTAGCCTAAAAAAGCGATTAAATTTACTGTAATATTTAATTGAAAAATAGAAATGTGGTGTTAAGAGCAAAATTACTACTATCAATGAGATATAATCATTAATGGTTGGGCTATATCTATCAAATATTTTAAATATACAAATCGCTAGCAAGCCAACAACAAAAACCCAAAACGAAAATGTTGAATTCAATGTCCATACGATATCTTTTATACGCCACTTTATTTTTAATAGTTTATTTTGAAAATAAAGCTCTAGCAATAACGTTATCGGCGAAATTGTAAAAATAAACATAAATAACATGATAAACATGGCTACTGGAGTTAAAGCTTCATCGCTTGACCTATCCTGTCCCTATGAACACGTCCCATAAAAATCCTTTATATATTGTAATTTATGAAAGATTGAATTATAACAAACAATAAATAAAAATTAATTATTTTTAAATAAGCAAATTCATTAAAGTCCGCAAATTTAAAGCGGACTTTGAAGATTAGTTTTTAAAACTATGTATAGGCGCTGGAATTTGTCCGCCACGAGCGATAAAGTCAGCACTTGAGGCTTTATTTATCTTCATCACAGGCGCTCTTCCTAAAAGACCGCCAAACTCGATCATATCGCCCTCTTTACCTAAAGGTATGATACGAACGGCTGTTGTTTTTTGATTTATCACGCCGATAGCCGCCTCATCAGCGATCATCGCAGCTATACTCTGGCTTGGCGTATC
>CAUSWS010000185.1:0-3249 GCA_963535265.1 uncultured Campylobacter sp.
TTTTAGGGCTAAACTCATTAAATTTGATCTCAAAAAATATCAAATTTTCATTTGCCTTTGTCGCGATCTCATCGATCTTTGCATAAAATGCGCCTTTGCTTGTATCTTTGGCAAAATTTAAAAAAGCATAGGTCATCACTTTTGAAATTTTAGCTATCAAATTTTCATATTCTTCAAATGCCTTTAAAAACTGCTCTGTTTTTAAATTTTCATAATTTTCAAGGTATTTATCTTTAAATTTCTCGCACTCAGTCTGTAAATTTAGTGCATTTTGTTCGCACTCTTTTTCATTTGCAAAAAGTGCTTTTAGATCCCAAACTTGCATAATCGTCCTTTAAATTTTTGGGATATTTTACAAAAAAATGGATAAAAGTAAAATTTCAGCCAAAATTTAGCTGAAATTTTATGAAGTTTAGTTTGAAGTCTCTGAGGCTACGGCTGTAAAAAGCACGTCTGATGAGCTATTTAGCGCAGTTTCAACTGAGTCTTGGATGACGCCTATCGTAAAGCCAACTGTGACAAACTGCATAGCGATGTCATTGCCGATGCCAAAAAGTCCGCACGCTAATGGCACTAGAAGTAGTGATCCGCCAGCCACGCCTGAAGCGCCGCATGCGCCAAGGGCTGAGATAAAGCATAGAAGTAGTGCATCGCCAAATGTAACCGTGATAGATGGGATAGAATTTACCGCAGTAAGCGCTAGGATGCTAATGGTAACTGCCGCACCGCCCATGTTTATGGTGGCTCCTAGTGGGATAGAGATCGAGTAGAGCTCCTCTTTTAGGTTTAGTTTTTTGCAAAGCGCCATATTTACAGGGATGTTTGCAGCTGAACTTCTTGTAAAAAACGCCGAGATAGCACTCTCTTTTAGGCAGATCATCACAAGTGGATAAGGATTTTTCCTAGTTAGTGCAAAAACCATCGCTGGATAGACGATAAATGCCACCACAAGCATCGCTCCAACAAGAACTAAGATCAGTTTTAGATATCCTGCAAGTGCCTCAAATCCAGTATCATGAATGCTGATAGCAACCATACCAAAGATACCAAACGGAGCTAATCTAATGATAAATTTAACGATATGAGTTACGCCGTCGCTTATATCTTTAAATACCTTTTTTGTCTCAGGCGTGGCATATCTCATAGCAATACCACCACCTATCGCCCACGTGATGATGCCTATATAGTTACCATTTGCTAGGGCGGTTATAGGATTTTCCACCATTTTATAAATGAGATCTTTTAATACGTTTGTGATGCCTTGAGGTGCTGACATATCAGCACTTTGCAGACCTTTTAGCGGTATCTCGATAGGAAATAAAAAGCTAGCAATTACCGCCACAACGGCTGCTAAAAAGGTACCCACCAGATAGAGCGTGACGATCTTTTGCATGCCTTTTGTATGCCCAAAATCTTTTAAAATGATAGAGGTTGCAACTAAAACAAATACAAGAATAGGCGCGATCGCTTTTAGAGCGCCTTTAAACAAATCTCCTAAAACTGAGGCTGAAGCAGCGATAGAATCAGCCGAACTAGCCTTTTCTTTAGCTTCATCAAGCTGTTTTACTTCATCTTGACTTAGGCGAGTTTTTATGACTTCATCTGCGCTTAGGCCACTCTCTTGTTGGATCGTCTGAATTTTAGCTGAGATCTCGTTAAATGGAGCTGCTTGATAGTGTGTGTAAAAGCCAACTAGGGCACCTAGGATGATACCAACTAAAATTTGAACGATCAAATTTCCGTCGGCGTATCTTCTTGCAATGTTTTTAAACATATTCATTTGACACCTTAATAAATTAGTTTTTTGTTGATTTTAGCTAAATGATTTTTAAATATAAAGAAATTTAAAAAGATTAATTGGCTTTTTATATAGATTTGTTACAATTGCACGAAAATTTAACCAAGGAAAAGGACTAAAATGTATCTATTTACTTCTGAAGTTGTAAGTCCAGGTCATCCAGACAAATGTGCTGATATTATCGCTGATAGCATTGTTGATACTATTTTAACGCAAGATCCAAATGGACGCGTCGCAAGCGAAGTTTTTGTAGCTGGAAAAAATATAGTAATAGGTGGAGAGATAAACTCAAAGGTAAAACTCTCTTATAAAGACTACGAAAAGATCGTAAAAGACGCTCTTGCGCATATTGGATATGACGGAAAGAGCAACTTTACAAAAGAGCAGTGCTTGCACCCAGATGATATCGAGGTCAAAGTTTGCTTAAATCAACAAAGCCCAGATATAAATCAAGGCGTTGATCAAAGTGATGGCGAGATCGGAGCAGGCGATCAAGGCATCATGTTTGGCTTTGCGAGCTGCGAAGCAAAAGAATTTATGCCAGCAGCTATAACTTATGCAAGAATGCTTTGTGAAAAAGTCTATAAATTTGCCAAAGCAAACCCTGATAAGCTTGGCGTTGATATAAAAACGCAAGTTACGATTGATTATGGCAGCAAAGATAACTTTGAAAACTGCAAACCGCAAAGTATCCACACTATCGTTGTTTCAGCCCCTTGCACTGAGAGTATGAAGATAGAAGAGCTTCGCGCACTAATTCAAAATTTAATAGACGAAACCGGACTTCCAAAAGAGCTATATAACAAAGAAAAAACGATCATTTATATAAATCCAACAGGCAGATATGTAAATCACAGCTCACTTCACGATAGTGGTCTAACAGGCAGAAAACTAATCGTTGATAGCTTTGGTGGATATAGCCCAATAGGCGGTGGCGCTCAGTCAAGTAAGGACTACACAAAGGTTGATCGCAGCGGACTTTACGCAGCGCGCTGGATAGCTAAAAACATAGTCGCTGCTGGCCTTGCTAAAAAATGTATCGTCCAGATAAGCTATGCAATAGGCGTTGCAAAGCCAACTTCAGTTAGTGTTGATACCATGGGAACTCACGCAAACGGCGTAAATGACGATATGCTTTCAAATTTTGTAAGCGAGCATTTTTCTCTGACACCTCGCTGGATAACAAATAAATTTGGCCTTGATAAACCAAGTAAAGAGACATTTTTATATGCAAAAGTAGCTGCAAAAGGTCAAGTGGGAAATGCAAAATACCCTTGGGAAAAGCTTGATGCAGTCGATACTTTCAAGGCTTTACTAAAAAAATAATCAAAAAAGTGGCTTTATCTAAAAGCCACTTTAAATTTCTTTTAAAACTCATCCCAAAACGCTTTTTTAGGCTTTATGATCTCGCTTTTTGAGCCATTTACGCTGTGATAGACCGCTTTATTATA
>CAUSWS010000186.1:0-3239 GCA_963535265.1 uncultured Campylobacter sp.
GCGGTTTTTACTTTTAGCGCTGGATTTAGGGCTTGTTTTTGGTTTTGCAAGATATATCTGATATCTTTTTTGAGCTCATTTTTGTCTGTGATCTCTTCATTATTTATATAAATTTTGCCCCCACTTTTTGGCTCGCTAAATGATATGAGCTTTGCAAGCGTGCTTTTGCCACTGCCACTTTGCCCCAAAATGGCTAAATTTTCGCCATCATCAAGCTCGCAACTTATCCCCTCCAAAAGGTGCAGCACTTCAGCTCTAGCGTTAAAATGCTCCTTAAAGCTTAAACTTTTTGATACATTTTCAAGCCTGATTTTCACGCATTTTCCTTTAAATTTAGCCGCCCATCTCCCATCTGCCAAATCTCATCACTAAGATATTTTGTTAGCGCCTCATCGTGCGAGATAAAAATGACGCTCATCTTGCCCTTTAAACTCTCCAAGATGCCCGCCACATGGCTACCGCTAATGCTATCAAGCCCGCTTGTTACCTCGTCGCAGATTAGGATTTTTGGCTTCAGGCAAAGAGCCAGAGCGATCTGCACACGGCTCGCCTCGCCACCACTTAGTTCGTATGAGTATTTGTGCCAGATGAGATTGGCATTACCCAGCCCAAACTCCCTAAAATAAGCAAATGCAAGCTCTTTATTTGATTTATTATCGCCGCCAAGATAGGCATTAAAGTGATCACCCACGTTTAAGAGTGGATGAAGGCTTGCAACGGAGTTTTGAAAAACGAGCGCAGCGACCTTTTTTCGGTGCTCTTTTAGCTCATTTTGGCTAAGTTTTAAGATATCTTTTTTATAAATGCTAAATTTATCCGCTCTCACTCTAAAATCATCATCAAAAAGCCTTATTAAACTCTTTGCAAAGAGCGATTTGCCACTGCCACTTGCACCCGTGATACCTATAAATTTACCCTCACTCATGGCAAAATCAAGCTCACGCAAAAGCTTCTTATCCTTATAAAAAACGTTTAAATTTTTAATCTCTATCATATTTTTATATTGCCATTTTTTGAATTTGACGTAATGATCGAGGTTGCAAGGATGAGCAAAAAGAGCGTCACACCAGGGAAAAGCACCATCCACCAAGAGCCAAGAAAAAGTGCCTCTTTGCTCTCATTTAGCATGATGCCAAGGCTTATTTTATTTGCGTCGCTACCCACGCCAAAAAAGCCAAGCGTTGCCTCCATGACGACTGCGTTTATCGCATTTATGCCAAAGATACTAACTATTAGATGCTTTAAATTTGGCAAAATTTCAAAGCAGATAAGGCTAAATTTACTAGCTCCATTTATCACGGCCTGCTCGGCGTAGTCGCACTTTTTACTAAGTCTTAAATTTTGCATAAAGACTTTTGCGCCCTGCATAAACGAGCAAATGGCTATGATAAAAGATGTTATAAGCAGATCTCCGCTACTAAATGAGCTAAAAAGCATTATAAAAACGATGTTTGGTATGCTTAAAAAGGCATCAAGCCCCTTATCAAAAAGGCTCTCGCAAACTCTGCTCTTGCTCGTGCCAAAATATGCGTAGATGAGCGAGAAAAGCGTCGTTAAAAAGCCAGCTAGCAGCAAGATAAGAAGCGAGTTTTTAAGCGCGTAGGCCACTCTTATGAGATTGTCCCTGCCTAGGATGTCAGTGCCAAAGATGTGCTCGCTACTTGGGGCTAAATTTACCGCCATAAAGTCAGTGAAATTTGGCTCAAATTTAGAAAAAAATGGCGTCACAAAGGCAAATGTGACAAGCGACAAAAAGACAAAGCAGGCTAAGAAAAATATGACTTTTCTCATAAATTTCTCTTATCTGCTAATATGGCAAAAATTTTAGCAAGTAAATTTGCAAAAACGACAAAAACAGCCGTTAGCAAAATGGTCGCAAGTGCGACTGGATAGTCTTTGGCGATCACCGCATCAAGGCTAAGCTTGCCTATGCCTGGAAATGAAAAAATGCTCTCAATGACGTATGAGCCAGCAAAAACGCCAGCTACAAGGGTTGCGAAATAATAGACTATGTCGGTGCTTGCGTGCTTTATGGCAAAGAGATAAATTTTGCCACGCCCCAAGCCTCTAGCGTGAGCCGTCTGGATAAAGTCAGCATTTAGGCTTTGATTTAGCCTGTCTCTTACAAATTTCACGTTTGCACCAAGGTGTGGCAAGATGATGGCAAGCGTTGGTAAGATGATAAATTTAGCCCCAACACCGCTAGATCCTAGCTCGTTTACCCCAGAGCTTGGAAGCACGTTTAGATATACACTAAAGATCGCTATAAGCACGAGAGCTACGTAAAAATGCGGCAGTGAAGCCAGTAAAAATGAGCTAAAATTTATAAAGATATCGGCAAATTTATTCTTATAAATGGCGCTTAAAAGCCCCAAAAAAAATGATAAAAAAACTATCAGAAAAAATGAAGCAAAAAATAAGATAAGAGAGTTTAAAAGCCTCTCTTTAATAAGTAAAAAAACGCTTGCCCCACTTACAAAACTAGTGCCAAAGTCCCCAGTGACAAAGTGAGCTAGCCATCTAAAATACTGCACAAAAAAGCCATCTTTTAGCCCCAAATTTTCTAAAATTTGCTCTTTTATAGCCACGCTCACCGCCTCACTTCGCAAAAACATCGCATCAGTGACATTGCCTGGCAAAAAATATATGAGCAAAAATAGAAAAAATGAGATAAAAAACAGCAACCCAAGGCTTGAGATCGCTGTTTTTAAAATGGCTCTAAACAAAGTTTTTATCCACTATTTTACTTGCCACTCTCTTATGTTCCATAAAAATCCAGCCCCATGGTGGCCTAAAATTTGCGTCTTTATGCCTGAAATTTTATTGTTAAAAACGAGCGGATAGTCAAGATAAGCTATAAAAATGTAAGGTGGGTTTTCATGAAGCGCTTTTAGAAATTCTTTGTAGTATTTTTTCCTAAGCTCCACGTCCTTTGTATATCTCGCGTTTTTTAGGGCAAGATCGACATTTGCGTCCTTGTAGTGGCTAAAATTCCAGCCATTTTCATTGACATCGATGTCGGCAAATCCGCCAAAAATCCTATATGTGTGAAAGTCTGGATCAAATGGGCTTCCCCAGCCGATCACAAAGCTATCAACCTTGCTTATGCTAAAGGCTGTTTTTGACTTTGCATAGGCTTTGGCTCTCACGCCAAATTTCTCAAACTCGCTGCTTAAAATTTTAGCTAGATTGACCCTTAAGATGTCGTTATTAAAGGCGTAGATGTCAAAGCCAAGCTC